>JAJYAH010000239.1 GCA_021779635.1 Pseudomonadota bacterium
AGATTCTGGAGATAACCGATGTAAGTGTGAACCTGACCGGCCTCGTTGATATCAAAGGTCTTTAAATGCCAAGCATTGCGACAGGTGATGTAACGATCTCCCAGATCATACTTGTCCGGGTCCGCTTTGTACTTGGTTAAAACGTTTGGACTAAAGAACGCAGGCGATATCTCGAACGGTTTATCCGACTTCGTGAAATAGTTACTTATTTCAGAAGGGGCGCAAGACCATTCGACCAATCTTTCATTTTTCCAGTCATGGATTTTGAACGCCTCATACTGGCGTGCATTCGGGTCATCCTCACGCTTCCATTCCTCTATTAGTTCTTCAACCGTGACATTTGGCCGAAGAATTTGCCCCCCATGAATATAGCTCGCGTTCCCACCTGATAGTGCCTTATTGTAGAAGAGGTCCGGGTCATCAAAGTGACGTTCGGCGCTTTCCCAATGGGAAAACGAGCCAGGGACAAATCGGGTCACGTCGAACTTCCGATAAAGCCCGTATTCACCCACTGCCATAAATTCCGCGAGCGGCTTGGCCTTGATAAGAACGAGCGTCCGCATATGGTCAAACTCGCCCGTACCAGCGCATTGAAATACTTGGATGATGTCCTCTAGATCGCCCTCTGAATTGAGGCGGCAGTATGCGCTTCGCTCAGCTATGAAATGCAAGCCGAGTGAATGAACAAGCTTCTGACTTAGCTCTATGGGCGTATCGTAATTCGACATTCCGTCGAAATGCCGTCGGAATACTATCGGTTCTGCGCCATGAAGCGGATGCCCCTCTGGAAATTCGAGAGGTGGTTCAAGGTACATCTGATGCCCTTGCCCTCCGCCCCATGCTTTCTGTATGCACCAAGCTTCGTCGGTGTGAAAGCTACTGTTGCTCAGCTCATCCTTGTCGGGATTGACGAGGTTTGATGAACGCCCGAACACCGAAATAATCAGCAAGCTTTGGAAGCTCGCGTACAGAATCACGTGCTCGCGTGCTGCTTCCTGTGTAAGGAGCCGCAGGCCGTCCCGTTCTGCGTCAACCAACCATTCTTTTGAGGCACCTTCGGGAGGAATAACGTTGGCAGCGCTTAGGCGCTCAAAAAATTGTCGGCCTTGCATGGCTTTTTCTCGGTCGCTAATGCGGGCACACCGGATTGGCCCAAAGGGTGGGATTCGAGAAACTATAATCATCCATCAGCCATGCAAAACGGAATCCCTGCGATTCCGCAACGTGCGTTGTATGCCGTGCACAACTTGATTGTGTAGCGGGCCTTACGGACGTGACTGCCATGGCAAACGGCGAGTTCGTTTAGTATCTTTGAGTTTCGACCGACAAGCAGGGCCGGAGCGGGGTGGGCATTGAAGTGCAGCGCCAACGTCCGACCGGTTAGCCAGCCTTTTCTATATCGTGATGCCTGATCGCGCGTCGGCCTGTCATCGGACGCCCGTTGGCGCGATCCACCGGGCTAATTTGTCCTGCGCGCACAGCGTGATTTGTTGAACTGGATCAAGCTGATGCTACCTGTCCAGTCCCCCTCTGCAAAAATATTTTCGTTCCCTTCTGACCCAAATCACCTGCATATCGCTCCCCATCCCGGCCCACACAAAGGGGCGTTTCGCGATCGTCACGAACGTAGGGTTGGGATGCGATGGACGCGGGTTGCGCTGCTGACGAGAGCGCTATCTCGCGGACGGCGAAGTCGTGTGGTCCTGGCGCCCCGACGCTGGCGTCAAGTGTCGCGGAGGCGATGTCAGCCCTAACGGGCCTGACACGCCGGTATCCGCGAGGCGAAGGTGGCAAGAAAGCCCGGTCACCTGGGAGAGCGCGAAGTAAGCTGTAAAACCATCGCGTGCGGGAATGCCGGGTGATCCCGGTGCGACCGTGGTGACTAACGCGTGTGTTTTACTACCTTACACACGCGGCTGCGGGTGCAACGGGCACCCGGCATTCCCCGCTCCCCCCTTGGGGTAGCGCCGCGCCCTTCTTTTGCTGGGCGAAAGTTTCAAGCACAACTCGGGCGCTCGATGCCGCGAGAACGCGAAGGTGTATCTTGCCGTCATTGCGAGCGCAGCGAAGCAATCCACTCTTGCTTCTCTATTGCCTCATGGATTGCTTCGCGGAGCCTGTCATCGGGCGCGCATTCGCGCGACCCGTTGGCTCGCAATGACGATCCATTCGTTGCCTGACGGTCATGGCCGGCATCAGGCCGTTTCGCCGCCAAATTGGCTCCCCGGAGCGGGCTTTAAGATTTCCTCAAGGCTATTGGCGCTATTGATTCAGAGGGTGCGCGCGCCGAACGAACTGTATAGCGCGCCGCGAACAGGACGCCGCATGGCCACGCCCGCCTCTGCTCCGACGACTGCTCCCGGCCACGGCGAGATTCCCCCATCGCTGCTGAACGTCTGCTTTGCGCTGCTGGTGATCAACGCAACGTTTTTTCCGGCCGCCTATGTTGCGCATTGGTGGATCTACGATTCGAACGGCGCGGGTATTCCGACCGATTTCGTCAACGTCTGGGCGGCGGGCCGGCTCGCGCTCGAAGGCCATCCGGCGCAGGCCTGGGATTGGGTTATCCAGAAGCAGGTTGAGCTCGCGCTGCTCAAGCAGGATTTTGTCGGCTATTTCGCCTGGCACTATCCGCCGCCATTCCTGTTCGTTGCGTCGTTGCTGGCGCGGTTTCCCTACACCGCGGCGTTCATCGGATGGGTTGCGATCAGTTTCCTTCCCTATCTTGCCGTGATGCGCGCGATCGTCGGCCGGTCGTTCGGCCTGGTGCTCGCGGCGGCGTTTCCGGTCGTGTTCAACAACGCACTGGTCGGGCAGAACGGCTTTCTCACCGCGGCCTTGATTGGCGGTACGCTCTTTCTGATACCGGTGCGGCCGGTGCTCGCGGGCATTTGTCTGGGGCTGTTGAGCTACAAGCCGCAATACGGGCTGCTGTTTCCGCTGGTGCTGATCGCAGCGGCGCAGTGGACGGTGTTCTGGACGGCGGCTGTGGTTGCGATTGCCATGGCTGTCATGTCGTGGTTCGCCTTCGGTACCGAAAGCTGGCAAGCCTTCTTCCACTGGATGCCGTTTTTTTCGCAGGCCTTCCTGACCGAGGGCAAGGCTCCCTGGTGGAAGATGCAAAGCCTGTTCGCGCTGATCCGTTATTTCGGCGGCACCGAGCAGCTCGCCTGGATATGCCATTGGATCCTGAGCGCCGGCGTTGCGTTGGTGCTGGCGGTGATGTGGCGCAGCCGGGTCAGCTATTCATTGAAGGCCGCCGCGCTGGCGATCGGTGCGCTGCTCGTGACCCCCTATCTGTTCATGTACGACTTGATGGTGCTGGCGATACCGGTGGCGTTCCTGGTTCGCATCGGGCTGAAAACCGGCTTCCGTCCCTATGAGCTTCCGGCCTTGGGCTGTGCGCTCGTCTTGATCGTCAGCTTTACGTTCTCCGGCGTGCCGCTCGGACTCCTTGCAACCCTGATTGTTGCCGGGCTCATCATGCGCCGCGCCGGTCCCTGGCGAGGCGAGCCGGTACCGTTCCTGATGGCCGCCTCCAGCGCCTAGCTGAATTGCGATGTTTGCGTTCCGCAGCGTCTTGTCAATCTCCCTGAATAGTTGTTCAGTTCTTCAAGCGATTTGTGTCAGATCGCCCGAAAACAAATACCGAAGAAATGCGCCCTCGATCGAGCCCATCGGGTCCGGGCGCGCAGGGACAAGAAACGCACATGGTCTATCGGCGGACCCATCAAGTGGTGAAGCGGCTCGCGGCGCGGCGCAGCGCCATCCTGGCGGCGGCGCGTGAAGCCGCTGCCGCCGGAGGCATGGCCGCGGTACAGATCGCGCCGGTCGCGATCCGCGCCAATGTCGCCGCCGGCACGGTCTACCGCTACTTTCCCTCCAAGGCGGATCTGATCTCCGAGCTGATCGCGGACGTCTCGCGCGACGAACTGGCGGCGATCCGCCGCGCGGCGGACGCAGCCCCGGGACCGTCGTCGGCGCTGGCGGCGGCCGTCACCACGGTCGCGGTGCACGTGCTGTCGCAGCGCCAACTCGCCTGGGGCATCCTCGCCGAACCCGTCGATGTCGACGTCTCCGCCTCGCGGCTGGCAAGCCGTCGCGAGATCGCCGGCGAACTCGCAGCAAGGATTGACGCTGCGGTGCGCGCCGGACACCTGCCCGCGCAGGATACGGCATTGGCCGCCACCGCGCTGCTCGGCGCGCTGCATGAGGCGCTGGTCGGGCCATTGGCGCCGGACAATATGGACGACCCCGCGAAGCTGCGTGATGCCGTGCAAACCGTGACGCTGCTGGCGCTGCGCGCTGTCGGCGTGATGGACGCCCGTGCCCGCGGTCTCGTGGTGCAGGCGGTGCTGCCGGCAAAAGCGCTGGTCGGGGCATAGAGCGCGGTGTCGCGCGAAAGCCCGGCGCTTACGGCGCCGTGACCTCGTATTCAAGGCAGTCCATGACGATATCAGCCGTCTCGGGTTGTTCGCGATGGCCCAGCCGCTCATAGTGGTAAGTCTTGCGCGTCATCGTCAGGCTCTTCTCGCGCGTGCCGATATGCCCGTTGGATTGCGATATTTTCTTGGATGATTTCTCGGTCAGAACCACCTTCTGATCTGGATAGGCGCCGCGGGCGAATTTCATCACCGGCAGGAAACCCGAATTGTTGTCGTCGGCGTCGAAGGCGAAGATTTCGCTGTTGGTCAGGCCTGCGATCTCACCCTTTGCCAGCGTCTTGGGCATGATCAGGAAGCTGTTACGATCGAAGAGATAGGCGGTGTCGCCGACACCGCCCTTGCAGCCATAATTCCAGTAGCCGGCCAGGGCGGGGGTCGCGGCCAGCAACCAGGCCATCGTCGCTGCGCAGGCGAGCCAGGGTCTCATGTCGTCCTCGTGGCTTCACATATTCGGCCGTTTTGTCGCGTGGAATGCCGCGATTGTCCAACCCATTTCAGTGGAGCATCCCATGACGACGACATCCGGATCGGCCAAGTGGCAGGGTGGCATCAAGGACGGCAAGGGCGCGATCTCGACCAAGAGCGGCGCGCTGAAGGATTATCCCTATGGCTTCGCCAGCCGTTTCGAGGGCAAGCCGGGCTCGAATCCGGAGGAACTGATCGGGGCCGCGCATGCCGCCTGTTTCACCATGGCGTTGTCGCTGATCCTGGGCGAAGCCAAGCTCGCCGCCGAGCAGATGGAAACCAAAGCCGACGTCACGCTGGAAAAGCAGGGTGACGGTTTTGCCATCACCTCTGTGCACCTGAACCTGACGGCGAAGATTCCCGGCGCGGACAAGACGAAGTTCGAGGAGTTGGCCGGTAAGGCGAAAGCCGGCTGCCCGGTATCGAAACTGCTCAACGCCAAGATCACGCTGGACGCCACGCTGCTCTGATTGCGGGGGCCCGCTCGCGCGACCTGAAGGCGGCCGCGTCTCACATATCGGCGTCGCCGTCGGGGCCGACCGAGGCGATGCGCACCATGTTGGTGGTACCGGGCGTGCCGAGCGGCACGCCGGCGACAATGATGACGCGCTGGCCGGCCCTGGCAAAACCGTCGCGAAACGCGATGCTGCCGGCGCGGCTGACCATGTCGTCCAGATCCTTGGCGTCTTCGGCGACCACGCAATGCACGCCCCAGACGGCGGACAGCCGGCGTCCGGTGACGAGGTTGGGGGTGATCGCCACCACCGGCGGCTTCGGCCGCTCGCGCGCGACCCGCAGCGCGGTCGAGCCCGAACTGGTCCAGCAGATGATGGCGGACAGATCGAGCGTTTCGGCGATCTGCCGCGCGGCGTCGGCGATGGCGTCGCCCACCGTCGGCTCCGGCTCGGCCCGCTGCGCATTAAGCACGCCGCGATAGGTCGGGTCGCGCTCCACTTCCTCGCCGATCCGGTTCATCGTCGAGACCGCCTCGACGGGAAACTTGCCGGCCGCGGATTCGGCCGACAGCATGATGGCGTCGGCGCCTTCATAGACGGCGGTGGCGACGTCCGAGACCTCGGCGCGCGTCGGCACCGGAGACTGGATCATCGATTCCAGCATCTGGGTCGCGACCACCACCGGTTTGCCGGCGCGCCGCGCCAGCCGCGTCATCTGCTTCTGCAGGCTCGGCACCCGTTCCAGCGGCAGCTCGACGCCGAGATCGCCGCGCGCCACCATCAGGGCGTCGGATGCCTCCAGGATTTCGGGAAGCCGCTCGATTGCCTGCGGCTTTTCGATCTTGGCCATGATCGCGGCGCGGCCGCGGATCAGCTTTCTGGCCTCCACGATATCCTCGACGCGCTGGACGAACGACAGCGCGATCCAGTCGACGCCGGTCACCAGCGCTGCCTCAAGGTCGGCGCGGTCCTTCGGGGTCATGGCGGACACCGGCAGATCGGTGTCGGGCAGGCTGACGCCCTTGCGATCCGACATCCGGCCGCCGATCACGACACGGGTGACCGCGCGCTCGGGCGAGGTTTCCTCGGCGATCAGGCGCACCTTGCCGTCGTCGAGCAGCAGCGCATGACCCGGCTTCAGCGCTGCAAGAATTTCCGGATGCGGAAGCTGGACCCGGCTGTTGTCGCCCGGCGCCTTGTCCGAATCGAGCACGAAGCTTTCGCCGTTCTTGAGCTGGATCGCGCCCTCGGCGAACGATCCGAGCCGCAGCTTCGGCCCCTGCAGATCGACCAGAATCCCGATCGGCCGGCCGTAGCTTGATTCGACGTTGCGAATGGTCTTGACCAGTTCGCGCATCTTGTCATGCGGGGTGTGGCTCATATTGATGCGGAAGACGTCCGCGCCGGCCTCGAACAGCCGTCGAATCATGGCGCTGTCGGAGGAAGCCGGGCCGAGCGTGGCGAGGATTTTGATACGGCGCAGGCGTCTCATGGCTTGGTTCCGGGCGCAGCGGCTGGCGGCTGACCAGACACCCCCGGAGACGTTCCGCCCGGCGAATTGGACAGGCGAGGCGTCCCGCCTGGCGAACCGGGAAGGTTTCCGGGCCCTTCAGGCCCCACCGTTCCCGGGATTCCCGGCACCCGTTGTGCGGGCTGTTCGCTGGATTCGGTCAATTGCACGGTCCAGGCGCGCTGCTCACCGGTATCGACCTCGAAGAAGCCGGTGCGGTCGAAACCGCGCGCCAGGCAATTCTCGGTGCCCTTGATGGTGAATTCCTTGTCGCGCGAGCACATGAATGCCTGTCCCGACCACTCGCCTCCGCGGTCGTAATCGAGCGCGTAGATATAATAAAACCGTGCGACCAGCGTGCCGCGCAGCAGGGTCTCGCAGGTGCGCGACGATACGTTCCACCAGCCCTCGGTGGTCCAGCCCTCGGCATCCTTGTAGCCCAGCGCAATGCCGACCCGGCTGGAGGTGTTGTTGCAGAGACGAAAATCCGCCGCGGCCGGACTGCTCCACAGACACATGAGCGCGAGCGCCAGCGCCGGCATCAAGCCGGCGATCATGTGCGTGGACCTTGGATGGGCGCGATGAGGATGTTCAGAGATCATTTAGCGAGGCTATATCAATTCTTTGCTGATTTCGCGTGACCGAGCCGGGGCTGTCAACGCTCCAGAGGCGCTTTCAGGCAAAGGTTGGCCGAAATTCCTCCGCTTGATACCCTGTTTGCGCTGCGATATGGCAAAATCTGTGACAACTCCCCATTTAATGTCGATATTCTGCGCCTAGCAGCGAGATAACCGGCGAGATAACGGCCATGGCGATTGACGAGAAAACCCGAACGGAACTTGAAGCGGCGGTGTTCCGCCGCCTAGTCGAACATCTGCGCGCCCGCAGCGATGTCCAGAACATCGATCTGATGAATCTCGCGGGCTTCTGCCGCAACTGCCTGTCCAACTGGCTCAAGGAAGCCGCCGACGCCAAGGGTACGCCGATGAGCAAGGACGAGAGCCGCGAGGCCGTCTACGGCATGCCCTACGAGGCCTGGAAATCAGCGCATCAGGGCGCGGCCAGTCCCGAGCAGCTGGCGGCGATGAAAAAGGCCCATAGCGGACATTGAGCGTCCTTGCCTTCATCCCTCTTCTCGCTATGGCCGCTCCTGGCCATGAGGGAAGCTTTCTTCTGTGGGCGCGCTGTGGATGAGCGCGATGTTGCCTTGACGCAAGGCACCGCACTCATGAGGGTCATTCCGAGATGCGCCTCGCGTTGAAGCGTGCGGCGCTTGCCTTCAAGCCTCCAACATCAGTTCATTCAGGAGTACCCGATGGCCACCTCTGCCGCCGTCAAGGAAGCGCCCGCGACAAAATTCGCCAAGGATCAGCTCAAGGCCATCATCGAGCGCATCGAGCGGCTGGAAGAAGAAAAGAAAACGATCTCGGATGATATCCGCGACGTCTATGCGGAAGCCAAAGGCAACGGCTATGACGTCAAGGCGCTGCGCACCATCGTTCGGTTGCGCAAGCAGGACGCCAACGAGCGGGCTGAACAGGAAACCATCCTGGAAACCTACATGCAGGCGTTGGGAATGTTGTGAGGGCAGAGGCTCCCGGGTCCAACAGACCCGCGGGGCCTGGTGTCCGCCAGGTACGGCACTGCAATTGTGAAAGCGGTGGCAGTTTGCGGCGAGGCGGTCAGCGCAGCAATGCGGTCCGCATCACGAATGATTCGGTCGCCAGCGACGCAGTTGCCGATCCGGTGAACCGGTCGCTCAGCAATCCCATCTGCGGGTCGTCGGAGAAGCTCATCGCGACCGCAGCCTGCGGCTTGACGAAATGCGCGCGCATCGAGGTGAGATCGGCATCGCCGATCACCGTCGAGGACATCGACGTGGTCGCGCTCGGCGCCAGGATCATGACGCGCATCCAGATATCGGTATCGGTAGCTTTGGAAGCGGTGATCCGCGCCGACGTCGAGACCACGCTGCCTTGTCCCTGCGGTCCCTTGGCGACCACCGA
>JAJYAH010000240.1 GCA_021779635.1 Pseudomonadota bacterium
CGTGCTCTGGAACGAGGTGGTCAGCCAGGTGCATGCGCGCGAATACAAGGATGTGCAGCTGGAGCATCAGCTCGCCGATTCCGGTGGCATGAATCTGGTGAAATGGCCGAAGCAATTCGACGTCATTGTCACCGACAATCTGTTCGGCGACATGCTCTCGGATATCGCGGCGATGCTGACCGGCTCGCTCGGCATGCTGCCGTCGGCCTCGCTCGGCGAGATCGACGTCAAGACCAGGAAGCGCAAGGCGCTGTATGAGCCGGTGCACGGCTCGGCTCCGGACATTGCCGGCAAGGGATTGGCCAATCCGATTGCGATGATCGCATCGTTCGGCATGGCGCTGCGCTATTCGTTCGACATGGGAACGTTGGCCGACCAGGTCGATGCTGCGATCGCGGCGGTGCTGACCAAGGGTCTGCGCACAGCGGATATCAAGTCGGAAGGCATGACGGCGGTCAGCACAACGCAGATGGGCGAGGCGATCGTGAAAGAACTGCAGGCGCTGCAGGGGTAAGTGCTTATCGACTGCCCCAATAAAAAATGCCCGGCGAAGGCCGGGCATTTTTCGCAAGGGCTGACGCGCCTCAATATAGCGGGAAGTTCGTTGGATATCCGCCGAGGTCATAGGACGGATACAGCGGCTGACGATCGAGCGGACGGTTGTTGTTTTCAAGCGCGAACGACCTCGACTGCGGGAAGGCGTAGTCGTTGAACTTGCGGTCGCCCGGCAACACCTCGACGCCGGCATCCAGCCACGAACGCGTGGTCACGAAAACCCGGGTGCGCGGCCCCGATTGATACGACCGGTTCGGACCGGCCGGAGCATAAGCGGCGCTGTTGGTAACGGCGCTGCTGCCACCATTGGGTTTTCGCTTGGTCTGGGCGTCGGCCGGGGTGGCGACGAGACCGATCGCGAGCAAGCCTACGGCGGTGAGCGACAGCAGGAACTGGGCGGCGGGAAATTTGAAAGTCATCGCGTCCTCTTGGCTGGCGGGTCGCCATATCCGGTTGGCGGTCACTTTAGCCGCCGGGGGTATGGGGTCACAAGGTCAATTGGGCCACACCGTATCATAATAATGCAGCCAAACGGGGAAAGTTGCATGAAAACCAGCATCTTGCCGCAGCGCTCGATCAGAGGCTGCCGCGCAGCCTTGGATTTTGCGCACCGGTCACCCAGTTCGCCGAGGTCGGGGGCATGGCGGCAGCGCAGCTGCCACGCCTGAGCTCGGCGCGGGCGAATAATTCAGCCAGTTTCGATTCATTTCCCGATGTCAGCAGGATCAGCCGGTTCAGCATGCAGCCAATCGCGGCGCGCCGGGCCGGCAAGTTATCGCCCTGGCACAACCAGCCGGATATCCGCACACCGGGTTCGTCGAGGTGTTTGAGAAAGCCAAGACAGGGCGCCGCATCGTTCGCGTCGCCCGCAAGGCGAAGCAGCGTGACCGGGCCGAATTTGCTCTCGATGGCGCCAGCCGCTTCCAATTTGGGCCAGCCCTCGGCGTCCATCCGGGCGGCGATTTCGGCGATGGCGGGTCCTGATGAGCCCAATTCGCCGCTAGGGCGATAGATTTCGAGTTCTGCGACCGGCTTTTCGCCCTGGGCCGCCCACCGCAAGATGTCCTTGCGGCCGCCTTGGGGATGCCGGAAGATTTCGTAAGTCTCTGTTTTTCCATTCAAATCGAACTGACTGACGGCGAAAGCCGGGTGCGAGCGGGTGGCCAGGCTCCAACCGGCTTTGGCGGCAGGCTCAACGCCCGCGCCACTAGGCAATTCCCCCCATAGATGAGCACCAATGATGACAAGTAACGCCAGAACCCCCAGATAGACAGCAAGATGCACCAGCATGCCGCGACATTCGTCGGCAAAGCTGTTCAGCGCCGGATGGATTTGGGTCGGATCGGGAGGGGAGGCCCGGGTGGCCCAAATCGATCGCATCAAACACCCTGGCGCCACCGGGCGCCGTAGCGGCGACGCGCGGCTCTGACGTTGCGGTTCTAACGTTGTCTTGGCGGCTTTTCTCGCATAGAAGCGCTGCCTCTTCCCCTTCCACTGCGGACGGGCACGAGGCATTTTTCTTCGGAGAGTGAACGATGGGTTACAAAGTCGCGCTGGTCGGAGCGACCGGCAATGTCGGGCGGGAAATGCTCAACATTCTCGACGAACGCAAATTCCCGGCCGACGAGGTCGTGGCGCTGGCGTCGCGACGCAGTATGGGCGTCGAAGTGTCCTATGGCGATCGCACCCTGAAGGTCAAAGCGCTGGAGCATTACGATTTCAGCGACGTCGATATCTGCCTGATGTCGGCGGGCGGCGCGGTGTCGAAGGAATGGTCGCCGAAAATCGGCGCCGCCGGAGCGGTCGTGATCGACAATTCGTCGACCTGGCGGATGGATCCGGACGTGCCGCTGATCGTGCCCGAGGTCAATGCGGACGCGGTCGCAGGTTTCGTCAAGAAGAACATCATCGCCAATCCGAACTGCTCGACCGCGCAACTCGTGGTGGCGTTAAAGCCGTTGCATGACCGCGCCGTCATCAAGCGCGTGGTGGTCTCGACCTATCAGTCGGTGTCGGGTGCCGGCAAGGAAGCCATGGACGAACTGTTTTCGCAGACCAAGGCGGTCTATACCAACAGCGAACTCATCAACAAGAAATTCCCCAAGCGGATCGCCTTCAACGTGATCCCCGAGATCGATGTGTTCATGGAGGACGGCTACACCAAGGAAGAGTGGAAGATGATGATGGAGACCAAGAAGATTCTTGATCCCAAAATCAGGCTCACCGCGACCTGCGTGCGGGTGCCGGTGTTTGTCGGCCATTCCGAAGCCGTCAACATCGAGTTCGAGAATCCGATCTCGGCCGATGAGGCGCGCGACATCCTGCGCAATGCGCCGGGCTGCCTCGTGATCGACAAGCGCGAACCGGGCGGCTACGTCACGCCCTATGAGGCGGCCGGCGAGGACGCGACCTATATCAGCCGCATCCGGGAAGATGCGACCGTGGAGAACGGTCTGGTGTTGTGGTGCGTCTCCGATAATCTGCGCAAGGGCGCGGCACTGAACGCGATCCAGATCGCCGAGTGCCTGATCAACCGCAAGCTGATCAGCGCCAAGAAAAAGGCGGCGTAACCATCATGCTCCGGAGATAGCGGGAGCCGGACAGCCATGAGCGACCAGCCGCCGCCCTACCGGCCCAATCCGGCGCTGAAGCGCGTCGAACACGGGCTTGAGAATCTGCTGTTCAACAGCCGCTGGCTGATGGCGCCGTTCTACCTCGGTCTCGTCATCAGCCTCGCGGTGTTGCTGTACAAATTCCTGGTCATGCTGTGGGAGTTCATCCTGCATGCGCCCGCGGCCAAGGAGGCCGATATCATCCTTGGCGTGCTCAGCCTGATCGACGTCTCGCTGACCGGCAATCTGATTCTGATCGTGGTGTTTTCGGGCTACGAGAATTTCGTGTCGCGAATCGATCCGCGCGGCCATCCGGACTGGCCGGAGTGGATGACCAGGGTCGATTTCGCCGGGCTGAAGCAGAAACTGCTCGCCTCGATCGTCGCGATTTCAGCGATCCAGGTGTTGAAGGCATTCATGAACATCGATGCCGCCTTCGACGCCCAGAAGATGGGCTGGCTGGTCGGCGTGCATCTGGTGTTCGTGATTTCGGCCCTGATGCTGGCGCTGTCGGATCGATGGGGCAGCGATCACGGCAGTGACGGCAAGGCCGGGCATTAGAGCGACATGGCTTTTCGTCGAATCGCCATCTCGCTCTATCTTTTTGTTTGAGCATGATCTTTTCGGAAAACCGGTGCCCACTTTTCCGGATCATGTTTTGGGCGCTTCTCAGGACGAGGCCAGCGTCTCCCTGACGCTGTAAAATTCTTTCGCCGCCGGATCGAGCACGAACAGCGAGCCCTCGGCCACGCCGAAATACGCGCCGTGCAAGGACAGTTCACCGCGCTCTACCGCAGCCCGCACAAACGGAAATGTCAGCAGATTTTCCAGGCTTCGGAACACGGCGGCCTTTTCGATCCGGATGGTGAAATCGGCCATCGTCTCATGGTCGCGCTGCGAGACGGTTTCGCCCGGCTTGATAAACATCGACATCCACTTGCCGATGAAATCTCCCGGCGACAGCGGCTCGATCTTGTCGATGAAGGCCCGGATGCCGCCGCACTGCGCGTGGCCGAGCACCACGATGTGTTTGACGCGCAGAACCGACACCGCGTATTCCAGCGCCGCCGACACGCCGTGCGCGTTGGCATCCGGCTGATAGATTGGCACCAGATTGGCGATGTTGCGCACCACGAACAATTCGCCGGGGCCGGCATCGAAGATCACCTCCGGCGACACCCGGGAATCGCAGCAGCCGATCACCATCACTTCGGGGGCCTGGCCGACTTCGGACAGTTCGCGGTAGCGCGATTGCTCGGTGGGCAGGCGCTGCGAGGTGAAGGTGCGGTAGCCTTCGAGCAGATGTTGCGGGAACGATGACATGGCAGTGGCTAACCATATATGCCGCACTGGAACAAGTCTTTCGGGCGGGGGGCTGAGCTGTTAGAGCATGATCCGGAAAAACGGGCACCGGTCTTCCGGGAAGACCATGCTCAAAAATATGATGCTGATATGTCGGATTCGACCAGTGGAACCGGGCTTATAACGTCGGTTTGAAGCTACTCCGGGAAACGAGAACATGATCCGTCCGCGCCGCAGTCTGCTGTTCATGCCGGGGTCGAACGGGAGGGCGCTGGAAAAAGCGCGCAATCTCCCGGCCGACGGCATCATTCTCGATCTGGAAGACTCCGTGGCGCCCGACGCCAAGGCGTTGGCGCGCGACCAGATCGCGCGGGCGATCGCGGCCAGGGGGTTCGGCGAGCGCGAGATCCTGATCCGCGTCAACAGCCTCGATACGCCATGGTGGATCGAGGACGTCGCCATGGCCGGCAAGGTGCGGCCCGACGGCATTCTGGTTCCGAAGGTTTCCAGCGTGGAGGACATCCAGGCGATCGCCGATCGCCTGGACGGTATCGGCGCCGACCCGTCGATCCAGGTGTGGACCATGATCGAGACTGCGCGCGCCGTCCTGCATGCCGAGGAACTCGCAGCCACCTCGCGCAATTCGAGGACACGGCTCGCCGGATTTGTGTTCGGGCCGAACGATCTTTCGCGGGAGACGCGAATCCGGATGCTGCCGGGCCGCGCCGCGATGCTGCCGCTGATCACGCAGTGCATTCTCGCCACCCGCGCTTACGGCCTCGAAATTCTCGACGGACCCTATAGCGACTTCAGCAATTTCGACGGCTTCGGGCAGGAATGTACGCAAGCGCGCGATCTTGGCTTCGACGGCAAGACGCTGATCCATCCCGGCCAGATCGAGGCCTGCAATGCGATCTTCACGCCACCGGCCGAGGAAGTGGCGCACGCCCGCAAGATCATCGCGGCGTTCGCGCGGCCGGAAAACGCCTCGCGCGGCGCGATTCAGCTCGACGGTCAAATGGTGGAGCGGCTGCATGCCGAGATGGCCGCGCGCACCATTGCGATTGCCGACGCGATCGCGGCAATGGGGAATTGATTTTTCCCTTCTCCCACGAGGAGAGGGGAAAAGAAACAGCAGGACGCAAAATCTCAACGCGATCCAAACCGTTCTGCCGCCCAGGCGTACAGACTTCCCGGGGTGGGCTGTTCGCCGCCGCGGCCTTTCGGCGAAATGTGAAACCCGATGATTTCGGGATCGTTGATCAGCGCTGAAAAGTCCTGCGGCTCGAAGAACAGCTTCGGTTCGGCGTGCACCGCGTAGAACGATTTTTTCGGCAAAGCGAAATCCAGCTCGCCGGCGCGGCGGGCGAGCGCGGTCAGCGCCGCGGGACCGTAGATCGCGACGCGAATATCGGAGAGCCGATGTGAGCCGCGCAGCTTGCGCCAACCGAACGTCAGGCGGTGCCGCAGCGCCAGCCAGTCCGGCGTCAACTCGTCCTGCTGCATCAGCGCCGCGAACGCTGTGACGATGGGATCGGCGGGCGGCAGATAGAGCACCGAATTGCCGAGCTGGCGCGGCCGCTCCCAGGCGAAGTAAGGCTTGGCCGGGTCGATCTCGACGGGTTTCAGCAGCAGCACGTCGGCGTCGAGCCATAGCCCGGCATTCTGCGCCATCAGCCGCATCCGGAAGAAATCGCTGTACTGCAAGGTGGTCCAGTCGCGCCACACCCCGTCCGGTCCGGTCGGGCGCAGCTTCTCGGCGAAAGCACGCGGCAGGATCGCTTCGGCCTCGGCGTTGCCGACGCCCTCGGGCAATTGCGCGAGCGGCTCGAAACTATAGACGGTGACCTTGTGTCCTGCCGCGACCTGCGATCTGAGGCACAGTCTTCTCAAGGCGTCGAGCGGGCCGTGCCAGAAGGTGACGATGTCAGGCCGCATGCATCTCGCCTCTGGAGCGTTTCGAGCCAAACGCACGCCCCGCCCCTCGATGCGGGGTAGAAACCGGTCTCCGTGCGTCAGACAAGGAGACGGTGCCGCGTTTCCTGCAGGATCAGAACAACAACTCGCGGGTGAGGTCAGGCCCAGGCGCGCGCGGTCTTTGCCTTTGCCTCGTAGCTGTCGATCGCGGCCTTCTTCTCCATGGTGAGGCCGATGTCGTCGAGGCCGTTCATCAGGCAGTGCTTGCGGAACGGGTCGATCTCGAATTTCACCGTGCCGCCGTCAGGTCCACGGATTTCCTGATGGGCAAGATCGATCGTCAGTGTCGCATTGGCGCCGCGCTCGGCGTCGTCGAACAGCTTGTCGAGATCGTCCTGGGTGACGCGGATCGGCAAAATGCCGTTCTTGAAGCAGTTGTTGTAGAAGATATCGCCGAACGAGGTCGAGATCACGCAGCGGATGCCGAAATCGAGCAGCGCCCATGGCGCGTGTTCGCGGCTCGAACCGCAACCGAAATTATCGCCCGCGACCAGAATCCTGGCGTTGCGGTAGGCGGGCTGGTTGAGGACGAAATCCGGGTTCTCGCTGCCGTCGTCCTTGTAGCGCTGTTCGGAGAACAGTCCCTTGCCGAGCCCGGTGCGCTTGATGGTCTTGAGATACTGCTTCGGGATGATCATGTCGGTATCGACATTGATGATCTTCAGCGGCGCTGCGACGCCTTCCAGCGTGGTGAACTTGTCCATCGGTCGTACTTCTCGGTTGGATTTAATCGGGATTTACGGGAACGTCAGTGGTTTATCGCGAATGCTGGCGGCATTAAAGGCCAAATGCGCCTGGCGCGGATGGCGCATGGAAGACGAGCAAAAGTTGTTGTTTCTCCATTTGACGCGTTTTCTTCACGCGAACCGGTGGCCACCCCGCATCCAGTGCGGGGCAGGCTTTCGCTCGAAAACGCTTTATTCGGCGGCCTCGATCGCCTCCATGTCGTCGTCGGACAGGCCGAAATGATGGCCGATCTCGTGAATCAGCACGTGGCGAACGATATGGCCGAGCGTTTCGTCATGTTCGGCCCAGTAGTCGAGGATCGGGCGGCGGTAGAGCCAGACCATATTGGGCAGCCGCGCGAGGTCGTTATTGCTGCGGAACGGCAAGCCGATACCCTGGAACAGGCCAAGCAGGTCGAATTCGCTTGTCGCGCCCATCTCGTCGAGCACCTCATCGGTCGGAAAATCGTCGATGCGGATGATCACGCCCTCGCACATGTCGCGAAAGTTCTTTGGCAGGCGCTCGAAAACCTCGTGCGCCATGACTTCCATTTCGGCCAGGGATGGCGCTTTGGCGGATTTCCACATGCTGTTCGTTTATAGCATTTGGAACGAAGTCGCCCCGTGCGTGATGCGGGGCCTGCCCCGCACTTGATGCGGGGTCGATGCCGGTTTTGCGGCCCGGGTCCAGTTGACGTTGGCGCGGCAATCGGAGACCGTAGGGCCGACAACAGGTTTGGGTGGGCGTGATGAAGCGGATCAAGACGGCGGCCATTTGGCTTGCCCTTATCGGGGCAGTTTCGCTGCCCGGAGCCGGAACAAAAGCGCAAACCGCGCCGTCCGGGGTGCGGACAGCGCAGGCGTCGCCACCAGCCGCCGCGGAGGCCGATGGTCAGGTCAGGGTTCGACGGTCGCCGCGACGCGTGCCGGTCTATCCGCGCAATCAGCCGGAACCGAATGATGTCTACCCGCACTATTTCCCGGGCCGCAACGCGGTGCGGGACTGCACCGCAACCTATGTGCAGGAATACCGGCCGAGCGGCACGGTGATCGTGCCCCGCATGAACTGCTATTGGCGCCGCGGCTAAGCTGCCGAAGATACGCACGGCAGCCGGGACCATTTTGAGAAATGTCCCGCGAAATAGCTCGTCCGAAGCCGGAACCGGATCGCGCGTCCAGTATGCGTCTCCGCAGCGCTGATGTTCATTTCACATTCACCTCGCCGACCTAGCTTGCGATCTGCGCGGCAGCGCGGGTTGATTCGATCGACCACGCGGCAGGCGTGACACCCGATGATCCCAACGGAGAATAAACATGAACGTGACGAGACTTCTGGGACTGGCAGCGGTCGGCGGATTGCTGATCCTGGCCGCTCCAGCCGAGCGCGCCCAGGCGCTGTCGCTGGCCAATCCCGGCGCCGCCGCAGCGGTGCAGCAAGGTTCCAAGGTAGAGACCACCGAGGTGCGGTGGCATCATCATTGGCATCACCATCATTGGCACCACCATCATTGGCATCATCGTTGATTTCCCCGCGGTTCCTGCTGGACCGCTTTGCGAAACGCGATGACGGCAAAAAAACAGGCGCCCGATCGGCGCCTGTTCTGCTTCCGTTGCGGGAAAATGCCGCGCTCAGCTCCAGTCCTTGAATTTCCAGGATTTAAGCTTCCACGGCGTCAGCGTCTCGACGCGCCACTGTTCCCACCG
>JAJYAH010000241.1 GCA_021779635.1 Pseudomonadota bacterium
GTTCTCGTCCGATGAGGCCGCCAAACTGCAGGCCGATGGCCGCAAGGTCATCCTGGTGCGGATCGAGACCAGCCCCGAGGACATTCACGGCATGCACGCCGCCGAAGGCATCCTGACCACGCGCGGTGGCATGACCTCGCATGCCGCGGTGGTGGCGCGCGGCATGGGCAAGCCCTGCGTCTCGGGCTGCGGCACCATCCGCGTCGATTACGGCCGCGGCACCATGAGCATCGGCTCGCGCACCTTCAAGACCGGCGACGTCATCACCATCGACGGATCGGTGGGTCAGGTGCTGGCCGGCCGGATGCCGATGATCGAGCCGAAACTATCGGGCGAATTCGGCACGCTGATGGGCTGGGCCGATTCGGTGCGCAAGCTCGGGGTTCGCGTCAACGCCGATACCCCGGAGGATGCGCGCACCGCGATCAAATTCGGCGGCGAGGGCATCGGGCTTTGCCGCACCGAGCACATGTTCTTCGAGGAGACCCGGATCCGCACCGTGCGCGAGATGATTCTTGCCGAGGATGAGCAGGCCCGCCGCGCCGCGCTGTCGAAGCTGCTGCCGATGCAGCGCGCCGATTTCGTCGAGCTGTTCGAGATCATGAAGGGCCTGCCGGTGACGATCCGGCTGCTCGATCCGCCGCTGCATGAATTCCTGCCGCACACCCAGGCCGAGATCGAGGAAGTCGCGCGGGCGATGAACACCGATCCGCGGCGGCTGGCCGATCGGGCCCGCGATCTCGCGGAATTTAATCCGATGCTCGGCTTCCGCGGTTGCCGGCTGGCAATTGCCTATCCGGAAATCGCCGAGATGCAGTCGCGCGCCATCTTTGAAGCCGCGGTCGAAGCTGAAAAACGTACCGGCAAGGCGGTCGGACTCGAGGTGATGGTGCCACTGATCGCGACCAAGACCGAATTCGACCTGGTCAAGGCGCGGATCGACGCCACCGCGCAGTCGGTGATGAAGGAAACCGGAAAGAAGCTCGGCTATCAGGTCGGCACCATGATCGAGCTGCCGCGCGCCTGCCTGATGGCCGGCGACGTCGCCAGGACCGCGGAATTCTTTTCGTTCGGCACCAACGATCTGACGCAGACGACCTACGGCATCAGCCGCGATGACGCTGCAGGCTTCCTCGGCACCTACATCGCCAAGGGAATCCTCGAGATCGATCCGTTCATCTCGGTCGATCGCGATGGCGTCGGCGAACTGGTCAAGATCGGCGTCGCGCGCGGGCGCAAGACCCGCCCCAATCTCAAGGTCGGCATTTGCGGCGAGCATGGCGGCGATCCCGCGTCGGTCGCGTTCTGCCACGAGATCGGACTGGATTACGTGTCGTGCTCGCCCTACCGCGTGCCGATCGCGCGGCTGGCCGCGGCCCAGGCCGCGCTCGGCAAGGCGGTCGCCAGCCAGGCGTGAGTTCGGATTCCGCATTTAAGACACCTGCCCGGACTCCGTTCCGGGCAGGTTGGGAACCGCAAAATTTTCTTCATCATTTTTGTTGACGCGATATTTACCACTTTGCTCGAGCGCCCGTTTACCAATGTTTTCGATGTGATGACGCAAACCCCGGCGCTTGCTTGCGTGTATCTCGCGCGCACCACCGGTTAACCCCCTCGCAACCTAAATTAGATACCAACAAAAAAGATCGAATTGCACGGAAGTACTGGGTTCGGTCGCCTTTGTGTGTGTAGCGTTGCGTGAGCATATCGATGTTAGAGTTGCGTAACCGGCCGAAGGGCGCGCGTTTCGCGTCTTTCGGCCTTGGTCTTTGCGTCTTCGCATTGATCCCGACAGAAGTCGGATATCAGGATATCGCATCGCTGCTGGCTCGGCAGCCGGGTGTCGCCGAGCGCTGGCAGAGCCGGGTGTTCTCGGCTGTCGCCAGCATTCAGCTCGCCACCTACAGCTTCGAGCGTCCGATCGGGACGTCTTCTCCGCAGGCTCCGACCTTTCAATTGGCCAGCCTCGACAATCGGGGCGTCGACGTCACAGGCACGGTGACGCGCAATCCGATTGCGCAGCCGCCGCAGCGCTATCAGGCGGCGGATTTCCCCAAGGTCGACCGCACCCTGAAGGGCGATCGCCTCGTCAAGGTCACGCCCGTACCGGCAGCGCCGGTGGGCGCCGCGCCCGCGAATGAGGATCCATCGACCTCCAACGCATCGGTGATGGGCGCCAAAACCGCTGATGCCGCCCGCTCTGCCGATCACGCCTCACTCGATCCGGAACTTCAGGCGGCGCTGAGTGCGCCGCCGCTCGCCCAATATGATGTCTCGATGTCGCTCGAAGCCCAGCCGCTTGACGACCTGAAAGTAGCACCAGATGCGGCGGCCGTTCCGCTTGAGCCCGCGCCGTCGCAGGACGGCTTTTCGGTGAAGACCGCGAGCCTGTATTTCGGAAGCTCGTCGCTGGGAGCCTCGGCGGAGAGCATGGAGCGCTGGCAGCCGGGAGAGGAGCCGATGGTGGTGTCGCCGGAAGCGCTGCCCGATCCGGACATGAAGGCGACAGTAGTGTCGCCGGTCGCGGATGAGCCCGCCAAGGCCGCGGCCAGCGGCGAGAGCATCGCCGCCAAGGGCGAAGTCAATTCAGACAATCAGCGTGCCAAGACTCCGGCCGACCGCCTTGGCCTGTTCGACGAGAAGGCGCGCGCCAAATCCGAGAAATGCCTCGCTGAAGCGGTCTATTTCGAAGCGCGCGGCGAAGCCGTGCGCGGCCAGATCGCGGTGGCGCAGGTGGTGCTGAACCGTGCGTTCTCCGGCTTCTACCCGACTACGGTGTGCGGCGTGGTTTATCAGAACAAGCACCGTCATATGGCATGCCAGTTCACCTTCGCTTGCGACAACGTCGCCGACATTGTGCGCGAACCCGACATGTGGGACCGCGCCAAGAGAATCGCCAAGGCGATGCTCGACGGCCAGCTTTGGCTGCCGGAAGTGGACAAGTCGACCCACTACCACGCCTATTGGGTGCGCCCGTCCTGGGTGAGCGAGATGAAGAAGATGTACAAATTCGGCGTCCACACCTTCTACCGGCCGCGCGCCTGGGGCGACGGCAGCGAAGCGCCGAGCTGGGGAACGCCGGCTCAGACCGCGGAAATTTCGGCGGAACTCGCTGAAGCCGCGAAAAGCACGGCGGAGATGTCGGAGACGACGGTCCGGCGCTAGAGGAAGCCCGCAGCGCCAGCGACGACGGCGAAGCCGTTGCGTGGAGAGCTCACGCATCGATATCCAAGGCGACGTCGAAGTTCGGCGCCGAATGCGTCAGCGCCCCGGACGAGGCATAGTCCACGCCGGTCGCCGCGATCTTCGCGATCGAACCTTGCGTGACGTCGCCGGAAGCTTCCAGCACCACGCGCCCCCGGGCCAGTTTCACCGCCTCGGTCAGATCGGCGATATTCATATTGTCGAGCAGCACAACGTCGGCCAAACCGGTATCGAGTACTTCGCGCAGTTGGGCGATGGTATCGACCTCGATCTCGACCTTGACCAGATGCCCGGTATGCGCTCGCGCGCGCTGCAGCACTGCAGTGACGCTGCCGGCGACCGCGATGTGGTTGTCCTTGATCAGGATCGCATCATCGAGCCCGAAGCGATGATTGAAACCGCCACCGCAGCGCACGGCATATTTCTCCAACGCGCGCAGGCCGGGCGTGGTCTTGCGGGTACAGCAGATACGCATTTTGGTCCCGACGGTATGGCGGACGTAGTCGGCGGTGAGGGTGGCGATACCGGACAACCGGCCGACAAAATTCAGCGCGGTGCGCTCACCGGTCAGCACGGCGCGCGCGGGCCCCGAAATCGTCAATACCTGCACGCCCGCGGCGACCGTCCCGCCATCGCGAAAATGAGTCTGGATGCTGATATCCGGCGACAATTTTTGAAACACCGCAACCGCCAGCGGCAATCCGGCGATCACGCCCGATTGCCGCGCCACCAGGATGGCATGGGCCTGGGTGGTTTCCGGAATGGTGGCCATCGAGGTGATATCGCCGGCGCGTCCGAGATCTTCGTTGAGCGCGCGCTGCACGGCTTCGTCGATCGCGAGCGGCGACAGAAAGGCTTCCGGATGCAGGAGCGAGGCGGCTGTTGTCATGATGCGGGCTTCCAACATGCAGGTTTCCAATCAGGCGTTCACGGGTTGCGCCGACCGCGCCGGAATGCCGTCCGCCAGTGACGCCGCGAGATCCCGCGCCGCCGCCAGCGTCGTCATGGTGCGATGCGCCAGCGCAGGCTTTTCGGCGGGATGATCGATGCGATATTGCGCGCCGCGGCTTTCACGCCGTGCCCATGCCGATGCCGCCACCAGCAGCGCCGTGGTCGCCATGTTACGCAGCGCAATGTTGCCGGTATCCCGCTCGATGTCAGCGAACGACCGCACCGCTTCCGCCAGCCGGTGGCCCTCGCGGATGACGCCGACATGCGAGGTCATCATCGCCCGAAGGTTTGCCTCGGTGAGCGGCGGCATGGAGCAATTTCGCGGTGTGACCGACGCCATCGACACGCGCGATGGCGCGGCGACGGTCTGGCCCGCGATATCCTCGGCGATGCGCGCGGCATAGACCACGGCCTCGAGCAGTGAGTTCGATGCCAGCCTGTTGGCGCCATGCGCGCCGGTGCATGACACTTCGCCGCCCGCCCACAGTCCCTTCAGCGAAGTGCGGCCATGAGCATCCACCGCGATGCCGCCCATATGATAATGCGCGGCAGGCGCCACCGGGATCGGTTGTCTCGCCGGGTCGATGCCGGCGGCGATGCAGCTTGCATGGACGGTGGGGAATTTCTCGGCGAAATGCGGGCCGAGTGCGGTGGTAGCGTCGAGGAAGGCGCCATGGCCGGCGGCAATTTCCGCGAATACGCCGCGCGCCACAACATCGCGCGGCGCCAGCTCGGCAAGCGGATGCCGCCCCAGCATGAAGCGCTCGCCCTGGTCGTTGATCAAGGTCGCGCCTTCGCCGCGGAGCGCTTCGGTCGCCAGCGGCGCCGGGTCTCGGCCGACCATGATCGCGGTCGGATGAAACTGCACGAATTCCGGATCGGCGATCACGGCCCCGGCGCGCGCGGCGATCGCAAGCCCGAGGCCACGGGCCTCTGCCGGATTGGTCGTGACCGCATAGAGATGTCCGATGCCGCCGGTCGCCAGCACCACCGTACGCCCCACAACGATGACCGGCTTTGCGGTGGCGTCGGCAACCTCCCGCAATTGCAGTTCGGTAACCGCGCCATCCTCGGTCAACAGCGCTTCGGCGATGTAACCTTCGATTACCCGGATCGAAGGTGCGTTGCGCACCGCCTCGATCAGCGCGGCGATGATCGCCTTGCCGGCCATGTCGCCACGCACATGCACGATGCGTCGCGCGGAATGCGCGGCTTCCCGGCCGACCGCGAGCTTGCCTTCGAGATCGCGATCGAACGGAACGCCATAATGCAGCAGGTCGTGGATACGGGCGCCGGCTTCACGCGCCAATCCCAGCGCCACCGCCTGATCGACCAGGCCAGCGCCGACCGCGACCGTGTCGGCGGCGTGCGCTTCCGCGCTGTCGCCTTCGGCCACCGCCGCCGCGATACCGCCTTGTGCCCACGCCGTCGAGGCGCCTTCGCCCAGTGGTGCTGCCGAAATCAGCGTAACGGGGCGCGGCGCCAGTTTCAGCGCGCAGAACAGTCCGGCCAGGCCGCCGCCGACGATGACGACATCGTCGGCGTTGCGGGTGAAGTCATTTCTGAACGTGTTAGCCATGGCTCGATCTTCCGCCGTTCGTCGTCCCGCGAACGCGGAGACGACCACGCCCTGTTGAAATTCAGTTCTTCAGATTGATCATCCGCTCGACCGCACGCCGCGCCTTCTCGGCGATGAGCGGATCGATGGTGACTTCCTCACGCAGGTTGACCAGGCTGTCGAGAATCTTGGGCAGCGTGATCCGCTTCATGTGCGGGCACAGATTGCACGGCCGCACCATCTCGACATCAGGCAGTTCGGCCTGGACGTTGTCGGCCATCGAGCATTCGGTGATCATCACCACGCGTTTCGGATGCTTGTTGCGGACCCAATTGATCATGTGCGCGGTCGAGCCGGTGAAATCGGCCTCGGCCAGCACGTCGGGCGGACACTCCGGATGGGCGATGATCTGCACCGATGGATCGGCCTCGCGATAGGCGCGCAGCTCGTCGCCGGTGAAACGCTCATGCACTTCGCAGGCGCCCTTCCAGGCGATAATCTTGACGTGCGTCTGCGAGGCGACATATTTCGCCAGATACTGGTCCGGCAGGAAGATCACGGTCGGCGCATCGAGGCTCTCCACCACCTGCACAGCGTTGGAGGAGGTGCAGCAGATGTCGACTTCGGCCTTCACGTCGGCCGAGGTGTTGACATAGGCCACGACAGGCACGCCGGGAAAGCGTTCGCGCAACAGCCGTACGTCCGCGCCCGTGATGCTCGACGCCAGCGAACAGCCGGCCCGCGAATCCGGAATCAGAACCGTCTTGTTGGGGTTCAGGATCTTCGAGGTTTCCGCCATGAAGTGCACACCACACTGCACGATGATGTCGGACTTCACCTTGGTGGCTTCGATCGCGAGCTGCAGCGAGTCGCCACCGATGTCGGCGACGCAATGGAAAATCTCCGGCGTCTGATAATTGTGCGCCAGGATCACCGCGCCGCGGGCCTGCTTTAGTTCATTGATCGCCTTGACATAGGGCGCCATGAACGGCCACTCGACCGGTGAAATCACGGTCTTGACCCGCTCATAAAGATGCGCGGTCGCGCGTTCGACCTCGGGCGTCCACTGCAGCGACGGCACCGGCAGCGCACGCGCGCGCTCGGCGGAACTGACGCGATAGCTCGCCGGCGTCGTCGAATGTCCGCGAACTCTTCCGAAATCATCGGGACCGTAGATTCCAGTGATCGGCATGGCGGTCTCCTTTGGAACTCCTAATATACTCAATATGAGCATAATTAGGTTTTGAGAAATCCGGCCTCACAGGGCCGGCGGTTTCTTAAAGCTGCCAAACGGTATTGCGAACCAACGCGCAGCTCTGCGGAGGGTTCGCCGCGTCACAAGGAAACAGACTTATCCTCATAACGAGCAAATCGAATATAGCATGCATCCCGTGGCTGCGCTAGGCGGCCAAACGGCCAAATCGTCACGGCTGCCCACTGTCATTTGCAACGCTGCATTGCGGTGGAAAGTTTTGGCCGCCATCGCCGTTGGGATTTCCATGCCGATGCATTAACTTGGCGGGGATGTTGATCTGCCGGCGGTTTTCGTCCCCCCGCACGTCGACATCTCTCGTGCGATCCGCACCAACCATCGGGGAACTGGATGACCGCGACTGAGGGCAAGCCGCGTCTGTCTCCCTCTGCCGCGACCTGGCGGACACCGCTGGTGATCGTGGTGTGCGGCTGCCTGATCGGCATGCTGACATTCGGGCCGCGCTCCACCTTCGGCTTCTTCATGCAGCCGATGAGCCGCGAATTTTCGTGGGGCCGCGACGTGTTCGGTCTGGCGCTCGCGATCCAGAATCTGCTGTGGGGAATCGGCCAGCCGATCTCCGGCGCGATCGCAGACCGGTTCGGCAGCTTGCGCGTGATCTCGGCCGGCGCGGTGATGTATGCCGCAGGCCTGATCACGATGCGCTATGCCGCCACGCCGTTGTCGCTTGATCTCAGCGCCGGCGTTTTGATCGGCTTGGGACTGTCCGGCTGTTCGTTCAACCTGGTGCTGTCGGCGTTCGGAAAGCTTATGCCGCCGGAATGGCGCGGCGTCGCGCTCGGCGCCGGCACCGCGGCGGGCTCGTTCGGGCAATTCGTGTTTGCGCCGTTCGGCGTCGCGATGCTCGATAATTTCGGCTGGCAGCCGGCCCTGATCGTGTTTGCCGGTTTGATGCTGCTGGTGGTGCCGTTGTCGCTGGCGCTGGCAACGCCGACCTCGGATTCGAGCGTTGTCGCCGCGACCGACCAGCAGACATTCAAGCATGCACTGGCCGAGGCATTCGGTCATCGGTCCTATGTGTTGCTGGTGCTCGGTTTCTTTACCTGCGGATTTCAGCTGGCGTTCATCACCGTGCATCTGCCGGCCTATATGGTCGATCGCGGCATGCCGGTTCAAACCGGCGGCTGGGTGATCGCCGTCATCGGCCTGTTCAACATCATAGGCTCGCTCAGCGTCGGATGGCTGCAGACCAGGTTGCCGAAGCGCTATATCCTCTCAGCGATCTACTTCGCCCGTGCGATGTCGATCGTGGCGTTCATCACCTTTCCGATCACCACCTCTTCAGCGATCGCATTCGGCGTTGTCACCGGCCTGACCTGGCTGTCGACCGTGCCGCCGACCTCAAGCCTGGTCGCCTTGATGTTCGGGACCCGCTGGCTTGCGACGCTTTACGGCTTCGCATTTTTCAGCCATCAGGTCGGCGGCTTCCTCGGCGTTCTGCTTGGCGGTATCGTGTTCGAGAAATTCGGGTCGTACACGCCGATCTGGTGGCTGTCGGTGCTGTTCGGCCTGCTGTCGGCGCTGATCAACCTGCCGATCATTGAGGCGCCGATGACGCGCCCGGTTGCACAACCGGCATAGACCGTTCAAGGTTCATCGGTTCAAGAAACAAGCATCAGGGAGTGCGTGGTGGGAACGTTCAGGGCAATCAGGATCGACAAGGCCGAAAAGGGCACCACCGTCGCGCTCGCGCAATTCGACGAGGCTGAATTGATGGAGGGCGACGTCACCATTCGGGTCGAATGGTCGACGGTGAATTACAAGGACGGCCTTGCCGTGACCGGCAAGGCGCCGGTGGTGCGGCGGTTTCCGATGATTGCGGGAATCGACCTTGCCGGCACCGTCGAGCAATCCTCGCATCCGCAGTGGAAAGCCGGCGACAAGGT
>JAJYAH010000242.1 GCA_021779635.1 Pseudomonadota bacterium
AGGCCGGATTGCCTCCGCTGAACCTGTATGCTCGTGTGTGTTTTGCTTTGTGCATCTTGCACACGAGACCGCGGGTGCAGCGCGCACCCGGCTTTCCCTGCGCCCTCTGTTTTTCTGGGGCGGAACATTCACGGCGGAACTCGCGCATACGCGGCGAGATCGCGGACGCGCGTCAACGCTGATGCGCTTTTCCCTGCTGGCCGACGTCGGCCATATCTGCTTTGGTTCTCACTCCCGGCACGCGGAAGTCATGGCGAACAGCAATACACAATCTCGTTTTTCCCGGCTCCGTGAGATTCCGTCGGCGATATGGGCCCTCGGCTTCGTCTCGCTGCTGATGGACACTTCCTCCGAGATCATTCACGCTCTGTTGCCGGTCTACCTGGTCACGTCGCTCGGCGCATCGATGGTTACTGTTGGCTTTATCGAAGGCGTGGCCGAGGCGACGGCGTCAATCACCAAGGTGTTTTCCGGTGCGCTCTCGGACTGGTGGGGCAAGCGCAAATTACTTGCCGTCATTGGTTACGGACTGGCGGCTGTCAGCAAGCCGATTTTCCCGCTCGCACCGTCGGTGAGCTGGCTGGTCGCCGCGCGTATTCTCGATCGCATCGGGAAGGGCATCCGGGGAGCCCCGCGGGATGCGCTGGTCGCGGATCTTGCGCCCGCGCATTTGCGCGGCGCGAGCTTCGGACTGCGGCAATCGCTCGATACTGTCGGGGCCTTTGTTGGCCCGGCCTTCGCCATCGCGCTGATGTGGTTGACGGCGAATGATTTTCGGACGGTTTTCTGGGTTGCCGTCGTTCCGGCGTTTCTGGCCGTGGCGCTGCTCATCTTTGCGGTCAATGAACCTGAACGCCCTGCCGGTCTTCGCAAGGTACGATCGCCTTTGAGTATCGTTGAACTCGGGCGACTTGGCCTGGCTTATTGGCTCGTTGTCGGCATCGCGGTGGTGTTCTCGCTTGCACGGTTTAGCGAGGCCTTCCTGATCCTGCGTGCCCAGGCTGTCGGCCTTCCGGTGATGCTCGTGCCTTTGGTTTTAGTGCTGATGAATATCGTCTATGCGTTCGCGGCCTACCCCGCCGGAGCCCTGTCGGATCGCGTCAATCGCATCTTCATTCTCGGTCTGGGCTGCGGCTCCCTGGTGGCGGCCGATCTCGTCCTGGCGTTCACGAACCGGATCGAAGGCGTCGCCGTCGGTGTGGCCTTGTGGGGATTGCACTTGGGATTCTCTCAGGGGCTACTCGCCACCCTTGTCGCGGATGCGGCTCCGCCGGAGTTGCGCGGGACGGCCTATGGGATGTTCAATCTGCTCAGCGGACTGGCGCTTCTGATTGCCAGCGTGCTTGCGGGATTATTGTGGGAGAGGGTCGGGCCCGAGGGCACCTTCCTCGCGGGAGCGGCGTTTACGATCCTGGCTTTCGCCGGTCTTGTGGCTACCCGTCGGATCGCGCCCGCGCTCGGCGATCGCGCCAAATCTGATGAGGGGCAGGATGCTTGAGGTCGCCGGTGATTGGCTTCGACTCCGCCCGCTCACGACAGCCGAAAGCCCATCCGGAAGGCGCCCCAATGGCGGCCGCGAACGCGGATCGGCGAGGAGAGGTCTTTCATCAGGACGAAATTGCCGCCGCCCATGTCGCGCCGGTAGGTCTGCAGCAGGAACGGCTTGGTATTCGCAGCCACCTTGCGCACCGCGCGATCGTCGAACAGCCGACGGTTTCGGCAATTGGCATTGTTCCAGACCGGGTCGGGCCCCTGCGGCTTGCGGTAATTCGGATTGTGGGTCGGGAGATAGCCGCCTTTGGCCCATGCGACGCAGAACACGATTCGCGGGTCGGTCTTTTGAATCGGATCCTGGATCGGCGGCAGGATCCGGTCGGTCAAGGCGACATAGTCGGTGAGATATTGCTTGGGGTTGGTGCCGGGGATTTCGCGGTATTTCTCGTCCATCAACTGATCGAGGCGGATATCGCCGCGCTCCAGCGCGGCCTCGAACTCATCGGAGATTCGCTTGGCGGTCTCGATCACGACGCGGATCAACGGTGCATCGGAGGTTTCCACGCCGCTGTCGGCGATCAGCTCGATCAGCTCCTCGGAATGGTCGAGCAGTCTGGCGACCCGGTCATCGGCCTGCTTCAGATCGGTCGATGACAGATCGACGCCCTTGGCGAGGCTGCCGAGTTCGTCGATCACCATGTCGCATTGCGCCAGATTGGAGGTGGCGGCCTGCGCAACGCCATCGATCTCGCGGCCGACGCCGGTGAAGCCGTCCTGCACACGCACGATAATGCTCTGGATCTGCTGGGCGCCTTCGCCCGCGTTCTTGGCCCGAAGCGAGGCGTCGCCGCTCTCGCCGATCAGGCTGCCGACCTGGCCGTCAAGATCGCGGACGGTATTGTTGATCAGCTGGGTCGCCTGGCGCGTCGCCTCGGCGAGGCTCTTCACCTCGGAGGCAACCACGGCAAAGCCTTTTCCCGCCGCACCGGCACGGGCGGCCTCGATGGTGGCGTTCAGCGCCAGCAGGTTGGTCTGCTTGGCGATCGCCTCGATCGATCCGGATACCTTGGCGACCTGCGCCAGCGCGGTGCCGACCGAACCGAGACGCAGCTCGATGCGGCCGACGGCTTCGATCAATTCGGCGATGTGCTGCACCGCCGTCTCCACCGCGTTGCGCGATTGCGTGATGTCGTCGACCGCGGCCGATGCGGCCGACTGCACCGCGCGCGAGGCGCCGGCGATGTCATGGTTGGCGGAAACCATGGTCTCGGCGGCCTTTTGCAACTGCCCGAACCGGTCGGACTGGCTGGAGACGCGGCCGGCGACTTCACGCAAATTGCCGGCGACGTCCGCAAGCTCAACCCCGAGGCCGCCGATCCGGTTCGCCAACTGATCGACCAGACGTTCGCTCTCCGACGGCATGGCTGCGGCACCCTCCAGCGTTGCGGTTTGCGCAACTGGCATCACGACATTCCTCTTGCTGAACAAATCCGAAAAGGGGGCATGATCGATCGCTCCGGATCAAAATTTGTAGGCGGTGCGGAAACCGCCCCAGTGCCGGCCATTGACCCGGACCGGCACGTCGATCTCGCGCATCATGATGGTCTTGCCGTTGCCCATGTCGCGGGCATAGCTCTGGATCAGATAGGAGCGCAGGTTGCGGCCCGCGGCGAGGCCCGCGACATCGTTGAAGATCCGGCGATTGCGGCTATTGGCGGTGTTCCAGGCGACGTCGCCGGGACGCTGCGGATGCGAGTAGATCTTGTTGTGAACGGGCAGGTAGCCGTTGCGGTCGATCATCACGCAGAACACCATGCGCGGGTCCTTGGCGAGGAACGCCTCCTGAAACGGAGGCAGCGCGCGATCCGCCCAGCCCAGAATTCGGGTGCGGTGCTGCAGCGGATTGGTGCCGGCGATCTCGACATAATCCTCGTCGAACATGTCGTCGATGGAGATGGCACCACTGGCGACGGCCTGTTCGAACATGCTGCTCAGCGCGGTGCCGGCCTCCATGGCGCGGGTGATGAATTCGGTGTTCTCGTCATGGATCGCCCACAGCCGGTCCTCGATCTTCTCTGTAAGCGCGGCGTCCGGCGCCTCGAACCGCGCCCGCGCGCCCGCGGTGGAGCGCTCAGCGATGCGAATCCGGCAGGCACCGACGCTTTCCAGCGTGGCCTCGAGGTTTTGGTTGAGCGGCAGCCGTTCGGCGGCCGGTCCGCCGACCAGGATGCCTTGCATGGAAATCTCGTAGACTTCGGCAGCGATGGGGCCATGCGCGGTCTGAATTTCGATCTTGAGGTGACAGGGCAGCCGTTCGTGCTTGCGCTGGTCCTCGCGCTCGTTTTGGCGCAGCAACACTGCGCAGCGCGATTTGAGCTTTTGCGCGAACATGGTGACGGCGTTGCCGGCCTTGGCGACGCTTTCGCCATGGGCTTCCGCCTCTCTTGTGGCGCTGTCGATTTCGGCGGCGCTGTCGCCGACCGAAACGATGAAACGCGATGTGTTGGCGGCGTTGTCCGACATCTCGCTGGTGGTTTCGTTCTGCTCGGCCACCGCGCCGTTGACGTTTTCGAACACCGGGCGGATCGCCTGGATCGCCTGCGAAATCCGGTGCACCGCATCGACCGAACCCGCGGCATCCTTCTGCAGCGCCTCGATCTTTTTGGTGATCTCCTCGGTGGCGTTCTGGGTCTGCACCGCGAGCGCCTTGACCTCGGAGGCGACCACGGCAAAGCCGCGCCCGGCGGCACCGGCCCGCGCCGCCTCGATGGTGGAGTTGAGCGCGAGCAGCGTGGTCTGCTTGGCGATCTGCGCGATCAGGTTGACGACATTGCCGATCGCAGCCGACGACTCGCGCAACCGGTCGACGTTGAGGCTGGCGTCACGGGCAGCGGCGCCGGCCTCGTCGGCGAGCTTGCTGGCGTCGCGAACCTGGGAGCCGATACCCTGCGCCGAAAGGGTGAACTTGTCGGTCGCCTGCGAGAACGAGGTTGCGGTATTCTGGGCGGCGCTGGTGCGCCCGGTCAGGGCGTCGGTGCGCTGGCGGATGGTCGAGAGGGTCGCCGCTGTCGCCTCAGCGCCGCCGGCGACCGAATTGGCCGCGCGTTCGAGCTGCCGGATCATCGCACCGAGTTCGAGTTCGAGCAGCTCGAGGATTTCGCTCGCGGAATCGCTGGCCGGCGTGGCGGAGGCTTCGGCCGCAGCCACCGGCACCCCGGCCGGCGGCACCGCGGCCGGCGGCACGATGGCCGGCGCAGCCGGTTCCGGCAGACGTCTTCGAAACAGGTTGAACGCCATCGGGCCCCTCTCGGCGCACATGAAATTCCGATGGCATCCTCTCATCCCGGCATGAAGTCATGGTTAACAATTGCCTCATCGGCAGGCAGTGGGCACTACCAAAATACCAAAAACACCGACATCTCTTTGATTTATCGGGGGTCGCGGCCTATAACGCCGCGCTTTCCAACCCAATCATCCCGGACGAATCCTGAAAGAAATCGCATGGCCGGACATTCCCAGTTCAAGAACATCATGCACCGCAAAGGCCGGCAGGACGCCCAGAAGTCGAAACTGTTCAGCAAGCTGGCGCGGGAAATCACCGTCGCGGCCAAGCTGGGCCAGCCCGACCCGGCGATGAATGCGCGGCTGCGCGCCGCGATCATCTCCGCCCGCCAGGAGAACATGTCGAAGGACTCGATCGAGCGCGCCGTGAAGAAGGCGAGCGGCAACGAGGGCGAGAATTACGACGAGATTCGCTACGAGGGCTATGGTCCGGGCGGGGTCGCCGTGATCGTCGAGGCCTTGACCGACAACCGCAACCGCGCGGCGTCCGATATCCGCTCCTACTTCACCAAGTCCGGCGGCAATCTCGGCGAAACCGGCTCGGTGGCGTTCATGTTCGATCGCACCGGCGTCATCGAATATGACGCCAAGATCGCCTCCGACGACGCGATGCTGGAGGCGGCGATCGAGGCCGGCGCCGACGACGTGTCTTCGAGCGAGAACGGCCACGAGGTCTATGCCTCGCCGGAGACCTTCCGCGAGGTCGCCAAGGCGCTGGAGGCGAAATTCGGCGAGCCCCGCAAGGCGGCGCTGACCTGGAAGCCGCAGAATACCGTGCCGGTGGACGACGAGACCGGCGAGAAGCTGTTGAAGCTGATCGACCTGTTGAACGAGCACGACGACGTGCAGAATGTCTACGCCAATTTCGAGGTTTCCGACGCGCTGGTCGCCAAGATGGGAGGATAGATCGGTTCCGTGTCCTGACACCGTGCCGAGTATGACGTTGACAGGAAATAGCCCGCGCTAGGCGCAAGACTCCGGCATGGAGTATAAAATACCCCATGACACCTGCGCCGATTCGCCACCCCGTCCGCATTCTTGGCATCGATCCGGGCCTGCGCCGCACTGGATGGGGCGTGATCGAAATCGACGGCAACCGGCTCGCCTTTGTCGGCTGCGGCTCGGTGGAACCGGCCGAAGGCCTGCCGCTGGCGAGCCGCCTGCTCGCGATCCATGAGGGGCTTGCGGCCGTGCTTGGCGATTTCCGCCCCGTCGAGGCCGCGGTCGAACAGACCTTTGTGAACAAGGACGGCGTTGCCACGCTGAAGCTCGGCCAGGCGCGCGGGGTCGCGATGCTGGCGCCGGCGATGTTCGGGATCTCGGTCGCCGAATACGCCCCGAACCAGGTGAAGAAAACCGTGGTCGGCGCCGGTCATGCCGACAAGAACCAGATTTTGGTGATGCTGAAAATCCTGCTGCCGAAGGCCGATCCGCAATCTCCCGACGCCGCCGATGCGTTGGCGATCGCCATTACGCATGCGCATCACCGCGCCAGCGCAGCCCTGCGGCTGAAGGTGGCGGGAGCATGATCGGCAAGCTGAAAGGCCTGATCGACAGCTATGGCGAGGATTATGTGATCCTCGACGTCGGAGGCGTCGGCTATCAGGTGCATTGTTCGGCGCGGACGCTGCAGGCGCTGCCTGCGCCCGGCGAGGCTGCGGTGCTGTCGATCGAAACCTATGTGCGCGAAGACCAGATCAAGCTGTTCGGCTTCCGCAGCGACGTCGAGCGCGAATGGTTTCGCCTGTTGCAGACCGTGCAGGGCGTCGGCGCCAAGGTCGCGCTCGCCGTGCTCTCGACCCTGCCGCCGTCCGATCTGGCGAACGCGATCGCGCTGCGCGACAGGGCTGCGGTGACGCGCACGCCGGGCGTCGGCCCGAAGGTGGCCGAACGCATCGTCACCGAATTGAAGGACAAGGCGCCGGCCTTCGCCAATGTCGATCCCGCGCTGGTGCATCTATCCGGCGCGATCGACAATGACCGCGCGCCGCGCCCGGTCACCGATGCGATCTCGGCGCTGGTCAATCTCGGCTACGGCCAGCCGCAGGCCGCCGCCGCCATCGCCGGCGCCTCGCGTATCGCCGGCGAGGGCGCGGAAACCGCGCAGCTGATCCGGCTCGGGTTGAAGGAATTGGCGAAGTGAACCCGCCCCCCCGCATCGTCACCCCCGAGCGCCGCGCCGATGACGTCGGCGATACCGCGCTGCGCCCGCAGCTATTGTCGGAATTCGTCGGCCAGGCCCAGGCGCGCGCCAACCTTTCGATTTTCATCGAGGCCGCGCGCAAGCGGGGCGAGGCGCTGGACCATGTGCTGTTCGTCGGCCCTCCCGGCCTCGGCAAGACCACGCTGGCGCAGATCGTGGCCCGCGAGCTTGGCGTCGGATTCCGCGCCACCTCGGGGCCGGTGATCGCCAAGGCCGGCGACCTCGCCGCGCTGCTGACCAATCTCGAAGAGCGCGATGTTCTGTTCATCGACGAAATTCATCGCCTCAGTCCTGCGGTCGAGGAAGTGCTGTATCCGGCAATGGAGGATTTTCAGCTCGATCTGATCATCGGCGAGGGACCGGCGGCGCGCTCGGTCAAGATCGAGCTTGCGAAATTCACGCTGGTCGGTGCCACGACGCGGGCGGGGCTTTTGACCAATCCGCTGCGCGACCGCTTCGGGATTCCGGTGCGGCTGAATTTCTACACCGAGGAAGAGCTGGAAAAGATCGTCAGCCGCGGCGCCCGCGTGCTCAAGATCGGCATGACGCCGGATGGCGCCAACGAAATCGCGCGCCGCGCCCGCGGCACGCCGCGCATTGCCGGCAGGCTGCTGCGCCGCGTGCGGGATTTTGCCTCCGCGGCGGATGCCGCCTCGATCGATCGGGCCATTGCCGACAACGCGCTCGGCGCGCTGGAGGTCGACGCCGCCGGTCTCGACGCCATGGACCGGCGTTATCTCACGACCATCGCGATGAATTACGGCGGCGGCCCGGTCGGCGTGGAGACCATGGCGGCGGCGCTGTCGGAGCCGCGCGATGCGATCGAGGACATCATCGAGCCGTTTTTGATTCAGTGCGGTTATTTGCAGCGCACCCCGCGCGGGCGGCTGTTGACGTCGCATGCGTTCCGGCATCTCGGCCTCGCCGAGCCCGCGCGCGATCCGGCGCAGTTCGGATTGTTCGGCAATGACAGCGAGGAAGAGCCGTGATCGACGCCGGCCCGCCGTTGACCGCCCATCTCGACGGCGCGATCCGCGACGGCCGTCATCGCATGCAGATTCGTGTCTATTACGAGGACACCGATTTTTCCGGAATCGTCTACCACGCCAATTATTTGCGCTTCATGGAGCGCGGACGCAGCAATTACCTGCGGCTGCTCGGCGCCGACCAGCGTGCGCTGTTCGCCGAAGCCGAGAGCGAGGCGCCGGGCTTTGCTTTCGTGGTGCGCGCGATGCAGCTGGAATTCCTCAAGCCCGCCCGGATGGACGATCTGCTGGAGGTCGTCACCCGGACGCTGGAAGTGAAGGGTGCGTCGATCACGCTGGCGCAGGAGGTGCGGCGCGGCAACATTGTTCTGCTGGAAGCCAAGGTCAAGGTGGCGTTCGTTTCGGGCGGCCAGGCGCGACCGATCCCGAAGGCATTGCGGGCCGCGATGAAGGCCGATTTGATCTAGCTATCGGGCGATAGATAACTGGCCATCGACTCGCCGGAGGGCGGCGGTACAGTTGTGGGTCCGATCAGAGACCGAGGATCACAAGGATCATCATGTCGCGTCCCCCGCTTCCGCCGTTTACGAGAGAGACCGCCGCCCAGAAAGCCCGCATGGCCGAAGATGCCTGGAATTCGCGCGATCCCCAGCGCGTGGCGCTGGCCTATACCGAGGACAGCCGCTGGCGCAACCGGTCCGAATTTTTCGAAGGCCGCGCCGCGATCGTCGCGTTCCTTACCCGCAAATGGAGCAGGGAGCATGAGTATCGCCTGGTCAAGGATCTCTGGGCGTTCGACGGCAACCGCATCGCGGTGCGGTTTCAATATGAGTG
>JAJYAH010000243.1 GCA_021779635.1 Pseudomonadota bacterium
AACCACCGATGCCTTGGCGTCCGACGATCCATCGGACGCATTCACGCCATTGGCCTTGAGAAATTCGCGCACCGTATCGGCCGGGATCAGTACGGCCTGTGACGCTGGTGTGGCGCTCGCCGGCCCGGCGACGATCACGGGCTTTAGCAGCGCGACGCCGGCGAATTTTCCGTCGGCGTCGAGCGCCGCCGCGCCGGAAAAGCCAATCGTCGGCGCCGGCGACAGCGCAAGTTCGTTGCCGCTGCCGACGGCAGCGACCGATGCCTTGACGCTGCTCGCCGCGCCGCCGCCGCCCTGGCTCTGCGGATCGACGATGCCGGTGAGATCGACGCCGGATTTCGCTGCACCACTGGCCAGGCCGAGTGGCTTTAACCCGCGCGCGCCGTAAATGCGCAGCAGCGCAAGATCATGCTCCTTGTCCTCCGCGATGCGATCGGCATTGCCGTAGCCGGCAATCACGATCGCCAGGCAACCATCGGTGATCTGGCGATCGGCTACAATGGCGCCGTCTTCGCTGACGACCACGCCGGTACCGTATTCGACTGTCTTGCGCGGCGGTGGGCCGGCGATCTGCGCGCCGGTTGGAAATGGATTGAACGCGCTCGACATCGCGATCACCACCGGCTCCACGGTGCCCTCGGTGGCCTGGTCGTACAGGATGGTGAGGATGCGAACCTCGTCTCCCTTGAACGTTCCGCGCAGGTAGAATTTCTTCAGGCCTTGCATGCCCGACAGCACGAAGAAATCGGGCTTGACCACCGTGTAGTCGATGGTGCGCCCCGGCGGGTCCTTCTTTTCCCGCTCGGCGAGTTTCGCCGTGGTGGGATTGGCTTCCTTGCGTCGCGCCAGTTGAATCTGGACAGTGCCGGTGGAGGAACTCCATTGGGCGCCATTGGCGTCGCTGGATTGCTGCGGCACCAGCTTGGTCGGCACGCCAAGCCGCGCCCCGGTGCCTGGATCGGTGACGATCTTCCAGCCGACATTGTCCTGCCGGCGTTTGGCGGTTTCGGCAAGCACGCTGCGCTCCTGCGGGTTGAGCACGCCGGTCTGCTTGCCGCCCCGGGCTTTCTGAAACTCCTTGATGGCGGCGACCATGCGGTCGCTGACCTCACCGGTAATGGCGCCGTTATATTGGCCGACCCAGGCCAAATCCGACTGGATCGCCTGGCGCTCGCCCTGCGCCATCGCATGGGCGGTATCGGCCGGGGTCTGCAGCGCCGGCCTGATCGGAACGGTCGCCACCGGTTTCGGCTTGGTGCCCACGGTGGCCGGCGGCGTCAGTTGGGCTTGCGCGGAAGCTCCGGCGGCCACGAATATCAATGTTGCCGTCAGCATCGATCTCATGACAAGTCTCGGTGTCCAGGTTCTGGGGTCATTGACGTGCCGGCAATTAAGCACATCTGCTTGGTCGGCACCAACTGCGCGATGGTTCAAGGAGCCTCGGTCTCGCGAAAGCGATAACACATGCTAAAGATAGGATCGTGAAGACGGAATCGAAGCGTTCGGGTTCGGCCACCTCTCCCATAGGGAGAGGTCGGATCACCTTTGCGATCCGGGTGAGGGGTTACAGCCTATCGATAGACCGTAACCCCTCACCCCAACCCTCTCCCAAGGAAGAGGGAGCGCGCTTCCGTTCCCTCAAGATCGGGAATAACCACGAATGCTGAGCGCCGAGGAACTCGAGCGGTATGCCCGCCACATCGTGCTGCGCGAAGTCGGCGGCCCCGGCCAGGCCGCGTTGAAGGAAGCATCCGTGCTGGTGATCGGCGCCGGCGGCCTCGGCGCGCCGGCGCTGATGTATCTCGCCGCCGCCGGTGTCGGTGCGCTCGGCGTGGTCGATGATGACATCGTGTCGCTGTCCAACCTGCAGCGTCAGATCATTCACGCCACGCCGGATATCGGCCGGCGCAAGGTCGACACCGCAGCGGAGCGAATTTACGGCCTCAATCCTCACGTCAGGTTCGCGGCGCACGCCACGCGGCTCGATGCTGACAATGCGATGACGCTGATCGGCGGTTACGACCTGGTGCTCGACGGATCCGACAATTTCGAAACCCGCTATCTGGTGTCCGATGCCTGCTTCCTCGCCGGCAAGCCTTTGGTCACGGCAGCCCTCGGCGTGTTCGATGGCTCGCTGACCACGATTCGCGGGCATGAAAGAAACGCCGAAGGCGAGTTCAATCCGACCTATCGATGCCTGTTTCCCGAACCACCGCCGCCGGGCACCGTGCCGGCCTGTGCCGAGGCCGGCGTGATGGGCGCGCTGGCCGGCGTGCTGGGATCGATGATGGCGCTGGAAGCGATTCGCGAGATCGTCGGCTTCGGCGAGGGCCTGGTCGGACGATTGCTGATGGTGGACGCGCGCGCGATGCGGTTCGAGACGCTGCGCTATGCGCGCGATCCATTGAATCCGCTGAACGGCGATGCGCTTGTCATCACCGATCTGAGCGGACATCGCTGAGGGTTCTGCGACCATTTCGCCCGCGTGTGCTTTCCGCCGTTCTTGCGGCTTCGCGGCGTACCCATGGGTATTGCATATCGAGTACCGGCTGGTACTCCAACTCGATTGGCAGAGGACATGACCAATTCGCTCGATATCGGCCGCGCACTGCTGATGCCGCCCGACGTTATCCAGCCTTTCCCGCTGCGTTTTCGCCGGGACGATCTACACGTGATGGCCTTCTTCGAGGGTCATCCGGAATACGAGGCCGTCGAAGCCATGATCCAGCTTCGCGCCGATGGCCGGAAGTCCATCCGTGCGATCATCACGCGCCACGACCAATCGCAGATTGACCACGTCAACGACGACGCGCTTCTTGCCGCCTTTCGCGGGACCGAGCGGACGCGCTGTCGTCGCGCGATCGATCTGGAACTGGAATCTTCGACTCAAGGGCGGCGGGCGCGGCTGGAATTTCTGTCGTCGGCAGGCGAGCGCGTCGTTCTTGACGTGGTCACGGTCGGTCAACCCGATGTCAAACGTGGCGGATTGTCCGATCCCGGCAGGCATTCGGCGAGCAGCAGCTTGCCGCTGATGTGGCGCGGCGCATCCACCCTGGCCGGCCCTCGAACGAAAGTAACGATCGACGATGTCGAATACCCTGTACCCCTGAAGGTCCGCGCCGGCGCTTTCGTTGCCCATGAGGGTTACTACACGGAACGCCATTCCATGGGAGTGATTCGGACCGGAACGGTTTCGGCAAGGCCGCTGAAGAAACCGTATCGCCTCGAAGTGGGGGCCGAATGGCTCTTTCAGCACGATGAATACCAAACAGCCTATCGGGTGACGGCGCTCGGCGCGGGCGGCGCGCTGCATATCGCCAAGCTTCAGGGTTCCGGCGAGATGATCACTGCACATGCGATCGGGGATAGACTTGCGCTGATGCGGATCAGTCTGCCGGCGGAAGCCGGTCCGACAGACGGTCTTGTTCTGGCATTTGACCGCGATGCTGGCTTCAGCCTGTCGATTGAAGGTCAGCAAGATATCGTCTCGGGCCGCGTGCATCTCGCGGAGGCGCCGGATGGCTCGGTCATCAGCCTCGTGCCGCTGCAGCCAGGCTGGGCGGCGGCCCGAATTGTGCGGGTCGCCTGTTCCAGGGACGGCGATCAGATGAGGTTCGTCACCACGATAGGATCAGCGTAGCTACACGCACCGGCGTTGTCGCGTGCGCGTCGCAGACGGGAAAGAGGCCTAAGCTCTTACAGCATGCTCGGCAGCACGCGATCCGGCGGCTTGTGATTGTCGAGGAAGGTCCGGATGTTGATAATCACCTTTTCGCCCATCTCGACGCGGCCCTCGATCGTGGCCGAGCCCATATGCGGCAGCAGGGTGACCTTGCCGGCCTTCGCCAGCCGCACCAGTTTCGGATTGACCGCAGGCTCGTGCTCGAACACGTCGAGGCCGGCGCCGGCGATCTCGCCGGCTTCGATCAGCTTGGTCAGGGTTTCCTCGTCGATCACCTCGCCCCGCGCGGTGTTGACGATATAGGCGTCCTTGCGGATCAGTTTCAGCCGCCGCGCCGAGAGCAGATGAAACGTGGCCGGTGTGTGCGGGCAATTCACCGAGATGATGTCCATCCGCGCCAGCATCTGGTCGAGGCTTTCCCAATAGGTCGCGCCCAATTCGTCGGCGATGCGCGGCGCCACGGGTCGGCGGTTGTGGTAATGAATCTGCAGGCCGAAGGCGTGCGCCCGGCGCGCCACCGCCTGGCCGATACGGCCCATGCCGATGATGCCGAGCCGCTTGCCGCCGATGCGATGGCCGAGCATCCAGGTCGGCGACCAGCCGGGCCAGTTCTTGCCCTCGGTGAGGATGGAGGCGCCTTCGATCAACCGGCGCGGCACCGCCAGGATCAGCGCCATGGTCATGTCGGCGGTGTCCTCGGTCAGAACTTTCGGCGTATTGGTCACGGTGATGCCGCGCGCATGCGCGGCGATGACATCGATGTTGTCGACGCCGTTGCCGAAATTGGCGATCAGTTTCAGCTTGCAGTCGGGCTGCTTGAGCAGATCCTCGGTGATCTCGTCGGTAACGGTGGGGACCAGGACATCGGCGGAGCGGACCGCCTCGGCGATCTGCTCCGGCGTCAACGGCGTATCGTCGAGATTGAGCCGGGCGTCGAACAATTCGCGCATGCGGGTCTCGATCGAGTCCGGCAGCTTGCGCGTGACGACAACGAGAGGCTTCTTCTTAACCGACATGTCCTGCTCTCAAGAGGCTTTTGGCTCGCAGCCGCTTCGCGTTCAGGCCCCATTAACCCGGTTGTTCGACACTGCGCGGCGTGCGTTCCCTGCGTTTCCCTGGGTTCCCCCGATATTTCCCCGGATTTCCCGGGAGAGGTTCGGGCGTCGTCTTGGTTCTCGGCGTTCCGTCCTCTCTAGCAGAAGGCCGGGCCAAGACAAGAACCCCGAAATGACAGGCGAGGGCAATCGGGGCGGGCTGCAGGGGCACTGGAAGTACGGCGTTCGCTGTACTTCAGCTCGAAGAATTTGAGTGGGTATCTCGGCGGGAGACGGGTTGATGGCGTTGAGGGGTTTTTGTTCCGCGGTAGGGCTTGCGGGCGCGTTGCTGGGCGCGTCGGTCAGCACGGGATTTTCGGCAAAGGATTCCGCCACCACCACCGCCAGCGGCTTGCCGGTGCCGCGTTATGTCAGCCTCAAATCCGATCACGTCAACGTCAGGGCCGGCCCGACCAAGGACAACGACGTCGCCTGGGTCTACACCCGCTCGGGTCTGCCGGTTGAAATTACCGCCGAATTCGAGAACTGGCGCCGGGTGCGGGACTCCGAGGGGGCCGAGGGCTGGGTCTATCACTCGCTGCTGTCGGGTCGCCGCACCGCGGTCGTCACCATGAAAACCAAGGACGAACTCGCGCCGCTTTATGATCGTGCGGATCCAACGAGCGCGGTGGCCGCGCGCCTGCAGGCCGGCGTCGTGGCTCAAGTCAAGCGTTGCGCGGCGGGCTGGTGCCATATCAGCGGCAGCGGCTTCGACGGCTGGATCGAACAGCAGCGGCTGTGGGGGGTCTACGCCGACGAGAAAGTGGATTAGCTTTTCTCGTCTCGGGGCACGGCTTCACGTTATCCCGGCATTCGCCGGACGAAGCTCAGCGCTTCTTGCGCAGTCGCACGACCATGTCGACACGGGCGATCTCGTAGCCCTCGGGCACTTCCGGCATCTTCTGCAGCACCAGGTGCGGATCGGGGATGTCGACCAGCTCGTGATTGTTTTCGAGATAGAAGTGATGATGCGCCGACACGTTGGTGTCGAAATAGGTCTTGGTGCCGTCCACGCTGACCTGGCGCAGCAAGCCGGCATCGGTCAGCTGGTTGAGCGTGTTGTAGACCGTGGCCAGCGACACCGGAACCTTGGCGAGGGTGGCTTCCTCGTAGAGCATTTCCGCGGTGAGATGGCGGGCACCCTTGCCGAACAGAAGCCAGCCCAGCGCCATGCGTTGACGGGTCGGACGCAGGCCCGCGGCCTGCAGCATTTCGTTGACGTCGTGCCATGGACAGCCGGTCAGCGCCGGTTGCCGTCCTGCCCCGTGAATCCCGGGAATGACCGCATCATCATTCAAAATCGAAGCGTCGTCGCGCATTTCCACTTCAGGCACCACACTCGTTATCTCGGCAAGATCGGAGCGAATATAGGAAGGAAAAGCGTTAGATGCAAGTTTTTCGCAACTAGCACGGACCCAAGGTTCTGAAACAGGCCTAAAGCCAGAGGAATCGGCGCCGCCGACGCGGCGATTTACCCCGTCAGGGGTGCTTTGCCCGCTGCGGGGGCCTGTGATAGAGAGCGCCCGGACCCGCTGGTGCTAGTCCGGTAAAGATGAGCGCCGGTTGCCGCGGGGGGCATCCTGACCCGCGGTATTCGCGCCAATCCACGAAAATGGCACGCTTTCGATGCGAAGCGGGTTCATTTTATTCCAGACGCTCCATCGGGATCTTGAAAGAGGCTGGCACTATGCTCGATCGGCGCGGCGGTTATGAATACGAGGATTTGCTGGCATGCGGCCGCGGGGAACTGTTTGGTCCCGGGAATGCGCAACTGCCGCTGCCGCCGATGCTGATGTTCGACCGCATCAGCGAAATTTCCGAGACCGGCGGCGAGTACGGCAAGGGCCTGATCCGCGCTGAACTCGATGTGAACCCGGACCTTTGGTTCTTTGGCTGCCATTTCAAGGGCGATCCGGTCATGCCGGGATGCCTGGGCCTCGATGCGCTCTGGCAGATGGTCGGCTTCTTTCTGGGCTGGAGCGGTGGCGAGGGCCGCGGCCGGGCGCTGGGTCTCGGTGAGCTGAAGCTTGCCGGTCAGGTGATGCCGAACGTTCGCAAGATTGTGTACAACATCGACATCAAACGCGTGATGCGTTTAAAGCTCGTGCTGGGCATCGCCGACGGGTGGCTTTCGGCCGACGACGAGATTATCTATCGGGCGAAGGATTTGAAGGTCGGGCTGTTCAAGCAGGATTCCGCACCGCAGCCGGGAGTGTAGGCTATTGGCTCCGGCCGACGAGGCGGCTTCGATTTGACCATGGCTCTTAAGCAAAACCGGCCGTCACACAAAAGCGCTATGCAAAAACGAAATGACAGGGCGAGGCGATCATGAGGCGGGTTGTCATCACGGGGATGGGCATCGTTTCATCCATCGGAAACAACACCCAGGAAGTGCTTGCTAGCCTTCACGAGGCGAAGTCCGGAATCACGCGCGCGGAAAAATATGCGGAGCTCGGTTTCCGGTCCCAGGTGCAGGGCGCGCCGACGCTCAATCCGGCTGACGTCATCGACCGGCGCGCGATGCGCTTCCTCGGCGAGGGTGCCGCGTGGAATCATGTCGCGATGGAGCAGGCGATCCAGGATTCCGGCCTGCAGCCCTCGGATGTTTCCAACGAGCGTACCGGGATCATCATGGGCTCCGGCGGCCCCTCGGCCCGTACCATCGTGGAAGCGGCCGATATCACCCGCACCAAGGGGCCGAAACGGGTCGGCCCGTTTGCGGTGCCGAAGGCGATGTCCTCCACCGCGTCCGCAACGCTGGCCACCTGGTTCAAGATCAAGGGCGTGAACTATTCGATCTCGTCGGCCTGCGCCACCTCGAACCATTGCATCGGCAACGCCTATGAGACGATCCAGATCGGCAAGCAGGATATCGTCTTTGCCGGCGGCTGCGAGGAACTCGACTGGTCGCTGTCGGTGCTGTTTGACGCGATGGGCGCGATGTCGTCGAAATACAACGATACGCCGGCGACCTCCTCGCGCCCTTACGACATCAGCCGCGACGGTTTTGTGATCGCCGGCGGTGCCGGTGTGGTCGTGCTGGAAGAGCTTGAGCATGCCAAGGCGCGCGGCGCGCGCATCTACGGCGAAATCGTCGGCTATGGCGCCACCTCCGACGGCTACGACATGGTCGCGCCGTCCGGCGAGGGCGCCGAGCGCTGCATGCGGATGGCGATGGCGACGGTGAATACCAAAGTCGATTACATCAATCCGCACGCGACCTCGACGCCGGCCGGCGATCCGCCGGAAATCGAGGCGATCCGCAAGGTGTTCGGGACCGGCGACAAATGCCCGCCGATTTCGGCGACCAAGGCGCTGACCGGACATTCGCTGGGTGCCACCGGCGTGCAGGAGGCGATCTATTCGCTGCTGATGATGAACAACGGTTTCATTTGTGAAAGCGCCCATATCACCGAGCTCGATCCGGCATTTGCCGACATGCCGATCGTGCGCAAGCGCATCGACAATGCCAGGCTCGGTACCGTGCTTTCGAATTCTTTCGGATTCGGCGGCACCAACGCCACGCTGGTGTTCAAGCGGATGGATGCGTGAGATTTTATTTTCACCTCGCCCCGCTTTTTGCGGGGAGAGGTCGAAATTTGGGCGCAGCGCGAATTTCGGGTGAGGGGCGGGGCACTACATTCGTCGCAAATTCGGCATGCGCGGGCCGGAGAGCCCCTCACCCTAATCCTCTAAGAGCGAGCTTCGCTGGCCTCGGTCCCGCGAAGTGCGGGGCGAGCGAGCAGACCGAGCGTGTAATGAGATACGGGGCAATATGAACGAACTGATGAAGGGCAAGCGCGGGCTGATCATGGGTGTCGCCAACGATCATTCGATCGCCTGGGGCATTGCCAAAGCGCTCGCGGCCCAGGGCGCCGAACTGGCTTTCACCTATCAGGGCGAGGCGCAGGCCAAGCGCCTCAAGCCGCTGGTGCAGCCTTTGGGCTCCGACATCGTATTGCCCTGCGATGTCGAGGACATCGCCAGCGTCGACCAGGTTTTCGAGGCGCTGCGGACGAAATGGGGCCGTCTGGATTTTCTCGTTCATGCGATCGGCTTCACTGACAAGAATGAA
>JAJYAH010000244.1 GCA_021779635.1 Pseudomonadota bacterium
CGAAATCAAATCCCCAATGGGCGCGTCCTGGACTTTGTGTCGAGGCGAAGGCCCTCGTCGGTCATCGGGCTCGCTTCGGCCATGACGGGGCCTCCGGTGTGGGGACGTGGGCGGATGGCCCTATCTAGTGCGCCGTGGCCGGGGCGCGGTAGGCTCTCGCAGGAGGGACCCGATGAAACTGCGCAAGGTACGAGTGAAAGGCTTTCAAGCGTTCGCGGATACCGGGGAGATCGAGTTTCGCGACGGGATCAACCTGATCATCGGGGCCAACAATGTCGGCAAGAGCGCCCTCCTCCGTGCGCTGCGGCCGGAGCTCGCTGACGACCGGCACCGGTCGCCCGACTGCTGGGAAGGACACAAGTTACCGACCGCCCAGGTCGAGATGGCAATTGAACTTAGCGGAAAAGAATTTAAGGACGCGATTATAAGAAGAGTGCTCAATGCTAGACCGAATTTTATAAAGACATCAATACCAGTGCCGCATTCTGATATAGAAATGTGTATTAAATTCATCAAAGATATGATAAATTCGAGTACTGTAAAAGTAAATTTGTTAAATTCGTCTTGTATATTATTTGTGACAAGTTATGAATCGACTGAAGTAGTCATGATTCAATATGATGTCTCGATCGTTCCACGTGATAAGCCATCTATAAAAATTATTTTTAGAATAAACGAGCAAGAAATAGACTACACAAATAGTACAACAGCTAACACGCCAGAAAATTCTATGCATGACATTATGAAGCAAATTCTGATGCAAAATATGTTTCATTTCTCTGCAGAGCGAACAATACAACATAAATATTCAGCAAGTCGTGTTGAACAATTAATGCAGGATGCGAGTAATTTGGCAGCAGTTTTATATACTTTACAAGGAGAGAGTGGGGATTTATTTTCGTCTATGATCAATCATGTCAGAGGAATCTTCCCTACGGTCGGCAACATCACCGTTGGGCCCGTGGCACCCAACAGCGGCGATGCTGCGCGGGTGGAGATCTTTGTCTGGCCGACGAAGGCCAGGGAGCGCCCACAACTGAGGTCCCCGCTCGCGGAGTGTGGGACCGGCGTGGCGCAGGTCATTGCGATCCTCACCGCCGTCATGACCTGCGAGAACGCGGTCATCATCATCGACGAGATCAACACCTTTCTCCATCCGGCCGCCGTAAAGGCGTTGCTGCGTATCCTGCAGACCGAATATGGCCACCATCAATACATCATCGCCTCGCACTCGCCGGAGGTGATCGCCTCCGGCGCCGCGCAGTCGATTCATCTGGTCCGGCGCGAAGGCTACGAGTCATGGGTCGAGAAGCTGGATATCGGCAAGATCGCGCACTTGCGCGAAGCGGCGGGGCAACTCGGCATTTCGATGATGGACGTCTTCGCGGCCGAGAGGATCGTCTGGGTCGAAGGCGAAACCGAGGAGCTGTGTTTCCCCCGCCTCTATGAGATGGCGACCGAAGGGGCGCCACGTCATGGAGTCAGATTCATTGCTGTGGTGTCAACCGGGGATTTTCAGAGAAAGCGGGACAAGGAGCTTGTATTCAAGATTTATGAGCGGCTCTGGAAAACCGCCCTGCCGCTCGCCAGATCTGCCGTGATAAGCTTCGACAGCGAGGAGCTGCCTGAGGAGGAAAAGAACGACATGACAAGGCGGTCCAATGGCGCGATCCAGTTCCTCCCGCGCCGGAACCTCGAATGCTACTTTCTCGACCCCGAGGCCATCGCCGAGTTCATCTCGGAACGCCTTCCAGGCGAGGCCCCGATCACGCATGAAAAGGTGGCGGGGGAGCTCAGCAAACTGGCTGCAAGCCCGAAGTACAAAAGGTCTTGCTGGTCCGACAATCTTGGAGATCCCGTTTGGCTAAAGCAAGTGGACGGCGCAAAACTATTGAGTGAAGTGTGCGAAAATATTTCCGAGAACCGCGTAACCTATAATAAAATAGATGATGCATACGCGCTGATCTCGAAAATTGACGAGAAAAACCAGAATCATCTGGACGAGCTGCTTAAATACGTTAAGGGTCTGGTGGAGGCGGTATCCGCCTCGCCCGGGAAAGCGTAGCTCCTCATCCACAAAAATCTCGAGTCTGCTGGCTCCTTCGTGATTCCATGTGTTCCGGGCGGACTCCGCTATCCGAATGATCTGGCGACGGCAGGATGGGCGTTTGTCGCTCCGCTGGCCCCGCCAGCCAAGCGCGGCGGTAACGAGTGCACGGTCGATGCGCGCGAGATCATCAACGGGATCGTGTACAGCCGCAAAAAACTCACGCCGCCCTCTGCTCGCGCGGCTGGTAGATCGCGATATGCTGGCAATGGGCCAGCGGCGTGCGGCCGTTGGCGACGACGAGCGCGTCGAGTTCGACGAAGCGATGGCCCTTCCGTTCGTAATTGCCGGTCACCTTGGCCCGCGCGGTCAATGTGTCGCCGCTCGCGGCGGCCGTCAGCAGCTGCATCCGGCTGCCGACATGGATCCACGGCCCGAGAATGGCGTTATCCATCAGCACCTTGTTCATGACCCGCTGGAGCAGGCCGGGATGGCCGAGTCCTTCGCGCGCGTAGATCGGATCGGTCTCGCGCACGTCGGCCAGATAGTCCGTGGCCGCATCGCTTTCCCAGGCCCGCGGCACCGTGCCGAGCCAGGTGCCGAGCGCGAAGGAGGTCGCGCTGACCGGTTTGCGCTCGGCCACCGCGGCGGTTTCGCGGAAATCCGCAATCGGGATCGAGGGCGCGGACGCGGGCAGCGATGCGCTGCCGGTCGCGCAGAGCTGTCCCTGGCTGTGGAGCTCGATCGTCAGAGCGCCATCGCGTTCGTCAGCGGTGACATGAGCCATCTCGCCATCATAGACGGGCTTGATGAACCGCGCCTCCATCCACCCGCGCTCGAGAAACGCGCGGCCCCAGCGCGAAACCGGCGAATGCATCATGTAGGCCATCACATCGACCCCCGGCACCAGCCCGCCGCTGAAACCGAACCGCTTCGCCACGGTGTCGTCGTGCATTTTGTTTTCCGAGAGCCTGGCGGTGTTGTAGGCCTGGACGCGGTAAGGCTCGAGCCGGCTCGTCATGCCTGTTTTCCCTGATTTTCCTCGTTGATCCTGAAAAATAGCCCGCCAGACGGCAGCCGCCTTGCGCCGCGCGGCCAAGCATACGTCCCCTTCCTGTCGCGTAAAGCCGCCGGCGCCCCCGGGCTCCGGCATCCCCGGCGATGCGGGCACCGCCCCCCACCTTGCCCGCCGCCCGCGCACCCGGCAGGATCGTCGGCGACAGGGGAGGGGCGGCATGAAGGCGATCGTGTGCGAGACCTGGGGTGGGCCGGAGCTGCTGCAGCTCAAGGACCTGCCCTCGCCGCAGCCGGGGCCGGGCGAGGTGCGGCTCAGGGTGCGCGCCGCCGGGGTGAATTTTCCGGACATCCTCATCATCCAGAAGAAATACCAGCTTCAACCGCAACTGCCCTTCACCCCCGGCGCCGAGGTCAGCGGCGAGGTCGAGGCCGTCGGGCCGGACGTTGCCGGGCTCGCGCCGGGCGCGCGGGTGCTGGCGCTGTGCTCGGTCGGCGGCTTCGCCGAGGAGGTGGTGGTGCCGGCGAAGAGCTGCGTGACGCTGCCGGACGGCGTCGGCTTCGATGTCGCCGCCGGCTTCATGCTCGTCTACGCCACCGGCTGGCACGCGCTGATCGACCGCGCCGAGCTGCGCGCCGGCGAGACCGTGCTGGTGCTGGGCGCGGCCGGCGGCGTCGGGCTCGCCGCCGTGGAGATCGCCAAGGCGGCCGGCGCGCGGGTCATCGCCTGCGCCTCGTCGGACGAGAAGCTCGCCATCTGCCGCGCCCACGGCGCCGACGAGACCATCAATTACAGCACCGAGGAGCTGCGCGCCGGCATCGCGCGGACCGCGGGCAAGCGCGGGCCGGACGTGATCTATGATCCGGTCGGCGGCAAATACGCCGAGCCCGCCTTCCGCTCCATCGCCTGGCGCGGGCGCTACCTCGTCATCGGCTTCGCCGACGGCACCATCCCCGCCCTGCCGCTGAACCTGCCGCTGCTCAAGGGCGCCTCGGTGGTCGGCGTGTTCTGGGGCAATTTCGCCCGCTTCGAGCCGGAGCGCCACGCCGAGGGCATGCGCCAGCTCTTCGGCTGGCTGCAGGCGGGCAAGCTGAAGCCGCTCGTCTCCGGCCATTACCCATTGGCCGAGACGCCGCAGGCGCTGCGCGACATCGCCGCGCGCAAGGTCACCGGCAAGATCGTCATCGAGCCCTGAACCGTCAGCCAGGCAAAGGAAGCCGCCATGCAGGAATTTGCCGGACGCGTCGCCGTCATCACCGGAGCGGCCAGCGGCTTCGGGCGCGAATTCGCCCGCCGCGCCGCCGGGCTCGGCATGAAGCTGGTGCTCGCCGATGTCGAGGCCGGCCCGCTCGGCCTCGTCGGCGCCGAGCTGACCGCCAAGGGCACCGAGGTCGCGCTCGAGACCGTCGACGTCAGCGACGCCGAGGCGATGGAGCGCGCCGCCGGGCGCAGCGTCGCCCGCTTCGGCGGCGTGCATCTGCTGTTCAACAATGCCGGGGTGAGCGCCGGCGGCGGGCTGATCTGGGAGACCTCGCCGGCCGACTGGCAATGGGTGCTGGGGGTGAACGTGCTCGGCGTCGTCAACGGCATCCGCGCCTTCGTGCCGCACATGCTGCGCGGCGGGGCGCCGGGGCACGTCGTCAACACCGCCTCGGTCGCCGGGCTCATCTCGCCGCAGCTCATGGGCGTCTACAACGCCTCCAAGCACGCGGTGGTCACGATCTCGGAGACGCTGCACCAGGATTTGACGCAGGTCGGCGCGCCGATCGGCGTCAGCGTGCTGTGCCCGGCCTTCGTCGATACCGGCATCAAGGACGCCGAGCGCAACCGGCCGGAGGCGCTGCGCAACACCGGCCCGCGCACCGAGAGCCAGCGCGCCGCCGCCGAGGGCTCGCGCAAGGCGATCCAGTCCGGCCGCCTCACCGCCGCGGACGTCGCCGAGCGCACCTTCGCGGCGATCCAGTCCGGCATGTTCTACTGCATCACCCACCCGCGCATCCTGCCGGCGGTGGAGCGGCGGATGCAGGACATCCTGGAAGGCCGCACCCCGCGCGACCCGTTCGCCGACAAGCCGGAGGTGGCGTTCAGGCCGGCGTAAGACTCGCCCGCTACCGTCGCTGTTCCGCCGTTCCCTTCCCTCCAAGGAGTTCCCGCCATGCGCACGCCGAGACGATGCAGCCTGGTTCTCGCCGCAGGCTTCGCCACCCTCCTCGCCGGCCTCGGCACCGCCCGCGCCGATGGCTGGCACGGCGGTGACGGCGGCTGGCGCGGCGGCGACGGTGGTGGCTGGCGGGGCGGTGAGGGTGGCTGGGGTGGCGGGGAAGGTGGCGGCTGGCGCGGCGGCGAGGGCGAAGGCGGCTGGCGCGGCGGGGAGTGGGGCGGCGGTTGGGGCGGACCGGGCTATGCCGGCCCGCCTCCAGGCGCCTATTACGGTGCCCCCGGCTATTACGGCGCCCCCGGCTATTACGGCGGCGGCGAGGGCGACGACGACGACTGATCAGCCGCGCGGCACGACGTAGCCGTAGGCGAGGTTGCTGCGCCCCGGCGCGTCCTGCAGGTAGGCCTGCTTCATGCGCGCGATGCCGTCGCTGTGGCGCGGATCGTTCTCGGCGTGGCGCTGCAGCTTGTAGAAACTGGCCGCGTTGCCGCCGAGGATGGCCGCCTTCACCGCCCCGTTGGCCGGGCCGAGCGGCGCGAACCCGTACTTGCGCTGCATGTCCTCCGGCACTTCGAGCCGGCGGAACGCCTCGATCTGCCATTGCGGCGAGCCGTACCACACCGAGTCCGTGCCCCAGAACACGTGCTCGTGGCCGAGTCCCTTGATCAGCACGGCCATCATCGCGGCGCAGAAGCGCGGCGCGGTCACCGCCGAGACGGCGAAGGAGGTGCCGACATCGGCATAGACGTTGCTCACGCCGTATTTCGCCGGGATCGAAGCGAGGTCGGAGACCCAGCGCATGTAGCCGGTGCTCTCGAACTCGGCCAGGTCCTTGTCCGGGTTCTCGAGGAACGGGCGCAGCGCGGCGTGGTAGATGACGAAGTTCATCTGCGGCCAGTCCTTCGCCGCTTTCGGCACGTCGTCCACGGCGGCGAATTTCCACGCCCCGCCGGGGATCGAGGTTTCGTAGTCCGCCGGCAGCAGTCCCTTGTGGATGCAGAGCGTGGTGATGCCGGACTTCACCGCCTTCTCGTAGAACGGATACATCAGCGCTTCGTCGTCGAGCCGCCAGGGGAATTTCGTCGTCGCCGGCGAGAGCGGATCGCCGATGGTGTAGCCCTTCCAGCTGTTCGGCTTCACCGTGGCGATGCAGCGCTCGACTTCATCCATCCAGCCCGGCTGGCGCGGCGTGATCACCGAATGGTAGTAGAGCCGGCGCGTGCCGGCGATCGAGTTCACCGTGTCGGCGGCCTGCTTGATCTGGTCGTTGGTGAGCAGCCAGTTGGCCGGATCGTCGAACGGCGCGCCGGAGAGCAGGCCGATCTCGGTGTCGCTGTCGAGATAGATCTCCTTGAGGAAATTGTCGAACTTGTAGCGGTCCAGCGTCAGGCCGTAGCGGTCCTTGGCGATCGAGGGGTTCCAGTATTCGGCGGCATATTTGGCCAGCCCGATCAGCCCCTCGAACTTGTAGTCGTCGCGCACGAAGTGCAGCTGGTCGTCGAACACGAACTGGCCGGCGTGCTCGCGCGCCCGCGCCGCCGCCGCGTCCGGCTCCGCCGCCTCGGCCTCGCTGACGTCGAAGACGCGGCCGAAGACCTCGTTCATGGCCACGAAGGCGGCGGCCATGCCGCAGGCGCTGCGCAGGAAGCGCCGCCGGTCCAGGCCGAGCCGGCGTCCGTGAACCTCCGCCAGCTCCGCCAGCCGCGCCTCGGCCCGGCGCTGCTGCGCGGTCTGCGGCAGCGGGTTGAATTCGCCGTTGGAGACCATCTGCGGCGGCACCGGCGCGGTGAACACCGCCTCCGCCGGCGCCAGGCGTGAAAGCTCGCGATCGCTCAGGAAAAATCCCATGGTCGTTCCCCCCATTTTGGTGCGTTTGTCGGCTTCGTGTCGTGCCGGCACGGGAGCGTGCGACCATCGCAGGGCGGTCGCGCCGCCCGACGTTTTTTTCGTTACCCAAATGCTTGCGCCGCCGCCCCGGCGTGTCAAGCCGGGCCGGCGGTCCACGCTCGGCGCGTCGGCCAGCAAACGTTAGGGTGGGGTGCCCTTCCGCACCCCACCAACTCTCGGCACCACGGCAGAGGCCGAGAGGGCAGCCGACGCAAACGGTGGGGTGCGGAAGGGCACCCCACCCTACGCTTGCTACGCAAGGCGGCGAGTTCACCACGCCGGTTCCGCGTCTTCGTCCAGCATGGGCCGACCGGACCCGCGGCCGGCGCCCGGCGTCGACTGCGTCCGAGCAGAACGTCCACGGACGGGCTCGGGTCGAGCCCGCCAGCCGCACGCAGCGCAAAAACGCGAAGCGTGTGGCTTGACGCGAGCATGACCGTGGACCATTTTTGACCCATACGTTCTGCCCGGTTCCTTGGGATCAACAAAGCTGGCGATAACTCTTCGCATCAGAACTCGTTCGTTATGGCCCCGGCGGTGCTGGAAAGACTCCCGTCTTGGAGTGCGTGTTGGCAATTTTGGCATAATAGACCAATCCATCGGGAAGGAACGCGCGTGATATGACGGACGACCCCTTTCTCAGCGACGATATCTACACGTTACTGTCAAAATTTCCGAGCGATGCCCTAGAGCAAATCGTTTGTATCTACAAGAAAAATGCGTCATGGTCTCCTTTTCCTGCGGACCGCGCCTATAGAGTTCATGATCTTCCGAGTGGAGCCGATTTTACGCCCTATGCGAACGAAATCGCGCGGGAATTGATCTGGTGGGGCAGCAACGACTTTCACCGACAATTCGGATTTCTCCCAAATTATGGCGAGATTGTGCGCGGCGTGGCAAAAAATGCGGGCAATGAAGAAAAAAATCGAGCAGATACTCTTCCGGTCTGGCGTGTCGAGCAGGAAATCTTAAAAAATGTTTTGACGGACTGGGAGAAACTTCTTCCAACTAAGCGCGAAGAAAAACGGAAAGCAGAATTAACAGCAGCAAGAGCAACACCATCAGCAGTAGAAGCAGCAGCATTAGTAGTAACTCCAATAGCAATCGTCGCCGAAATTCTTTGGACCGCATACGATCTTGCCGGACCGGGCTATCGTGTTCTTGGCCCCGTCGTACTAACTGTCGCGCTGACGCGGCAGAAACTCCGCGAAAGCCGCGCCGGCGCGGCATTTGAGGACTGACACAATGAACGCCATCTCTTGCACCGCCGAGGCAGGGTCCGACATCCTTATTCGCATTGCAACCCGCGAACTGGAGGTGCATGGGATCCTGATCCGCGACGCCGCCGGCAAGAAGTTTCGGCATATCCTGCGCGGCTTAGAGGAACTGCCGGCCGATGCGGCGGATGTCTTCGGTTTGCCCCCGCTGGAGCGGCTCCACGCGGTGCTCAACGCGACGCAACTCTTGCAGATGGTCACCGTCGCCCAAAACGCGGCCGTGGCGGCGAGCCTGCGTAGGATCGAAGCCTCTCTCGCGCGCATCGGGCAGCGGCTCGATGGTATCGAGACCCGGCTCATTCGCCTTCAGACAGGGCAGACGCTGCTGCTGGAAGCCACCAGCAGCGCCCCGGCTAGTGGAGCGAATCCAACGCTTGGTGCCCGCGTCTGACGGCGGCGATGATTTTGTCGGGGTCCTTGGTCCAGCGGAAGGGTTTTGGATTTTCGTTTG
>JAJYAH010000245.1 GCA_021779635.1 Pseudomonadota bacterium
TGCGTAATCCATAACAAAGCTCCGGTCGCCACGCGCGGCATGGCCCTAGCGAGAAAGAATGGGATGTGTGATTGCTCGAAAATTCGATTCGAAAGGCAACGCCGTATCGGAATTTTCAGAGCCCCCGGCCAGCTTCATTGCGGCTCGGACGTTCGTCTTGAACGATGCCAGCCCGCCTTCAGGGCGGCCGGCTTGACTCATCCATTCAATTTGTGTGCCACTGCAGCAATTTTAGAAATTATGTTTTAATTCAATAGTTTGATCGAGGAGAGGCCCTGCAAATTGAGGGAGACTATTGCTGCATAAGGCTGCACCAGCCCAAAAAATGTACATCCGAGGATGTCTGCCTAATATTTAAACAATCTCGCTCACGGGCGTCGACGAACGATCCGCAAGGAGGCCAGATATCCTGCGACGTCCTCCGCGTCGAAGGCGGGTCCCGCAAATGCTCCCATGACGTCAGACGCGCCGCCGCTGGAAGGCTGCTGAAAGCCCAGAACGGCGTCATAGAGGTCCGGCCGGAACACCGCCTTGGCGATGCTCAAGGCCTCGGAGCTGAGCGATGCCTGTCCCCAGCGAACCATTTGCGCGTAGAGCCATGCCGCCTGCACGGGATCTGGTCGGCCGGCCCCTTCCCGGCGGACCAGCAGATACCGGCTGCTCTCGCGCACGGTGCCGTCAGGAGAGATCTTGAGGCGGCCGTCCAGGGTTCGCCGGATAATATCGGCATCGACCCCGACGCGTTCCGGCTGGGCCAGAATGTGCGCCGTCTCGGCCCGATTGTGCTCGATGAATTCAGTCGCGCGAAAGGCAGCACGGATCAGCGCGGCGAAGACCTCGGGATTCTTCTCCGACCAGCTTTGCCTGACCGCGAGCACCTTTTCGGCCGCGCGCACCAGGATATCCGAGACGAAGTGCAGGATGCGCCCGACGCCTCGATCGACCGCGATCGAATTCCACGGTGCGCCGACGCAGAAGGCATCGACCTGGCCATTGGCAAGACTGTCCACCATGTATGGCGGCGGCAGCACCACCAGACGAACGTCCTCGTCGGGATCCACCCCGGCGGCAGCCATCCAGAAGCGCAGCTGATAGTTATGGGTGGAAAACGGAAATGTCATCCCGAAGGTCAGCGGCTCGGCTCCGCTCTTGCGCCGCGCGGCGACGACGCGCGACAGCGCCAGCGCGGTCGCCATCGGGTCAAACGGGTCGCCGTCGATTTCGCTCATGATCGCGGCATGCAGCGCCGGCGAGACCGTGATCGCGTTGCCATTGAGGCCGAGATTGAAAGGCGCCACGATCGGCACCTTGACGTGTCCGAGTCCGAGGCTGGAGGCGATCGCCACCGGCGCCAGCAAATGGGCGGCGTCGAAAAGGCCGATATTGAGCTTGTCGCGGACATTCGACCACGACACTTCACGCACCAACGTGACGTCCAGTCCTTCGGCAGCGGTAAATCCCTTGTCGACCGCGACAATCAGGGCTGCGGCATCGATCAGCGGAATGAAGCCGATGTGAAGCGATCTGGTCATTTCAGCAACTCCGACGCCGTCAGGATCGACTGTGCGATCTCGCCGATCTTCTTTTTCTCACGCATCGCGGTGGATCGCAGCAGGACATAGGCCTCCTCTTCGGTCAGGCCCTTCAGCTTCATGAGGATTCCCTTGGCGCGGTCGATCACCTTGCGGTCTTCAAGCGCGGACTTGGCGCGATCGAGCTCATCCTGAAGCTTGGAGAACGCGTTGAATCGCGAAATACAGAGGTCGAGGATCGGCTTGATACGTTCCTTCTTCAATCCATCGACGATGTAGGCCGAGACGCCGGCATCGACCGAGGCCTGAATCGACGCCGCATCGCTCTGATCGACGAACATCGCGATCGGCCGGCGCACCGCGCGGCTGACCTGGAACATTTGCTCCAGAATATCGCGGCTGGGGTTTTCCAGATCGATCAGGATGACGTCGGGATCGAGTTCATAGATTCGCGCCAGCAAACTCTGCATTTCGCTGATGTGAACCACGCCGGTAAAGCCGGCTTCCCGCAATCCCTCCTCAAGGATCGCGGCTCGGATCGGGCTTTCGTCGACAATGACGATTTTGGGAGACGACTCGGCGCCCATCGATCACTCGGATTCCTGCAAAACATCCATAGCACGCCGCAAGCCGGCTCAAAGTCTTGTAATTATGAGCAATTGGGACTAGCTCCTGCCGTTCAGGCAGTGCGGTGGATATGACCTTCGGCCCGTGGGCTCGGTCAAGTCCTTGTGGCGCAAGTCCTTGTGGCGAATGTCAGGGCCGAGACACGAGACGGATTGAACATGCAACAGGCGGCCGCGCCCAAAGTAAGCTTTGTTTCGCTGGGATGCCCCAAGGCGCTGGTGGATTCCGAGCGCATAATCACGCGGCTGCGCGCGGAAGGCTATGAACTGGCGCGCAAGCACGATGGCGCCGACCTCGTCATCGTCAACACCTGCGGCTTTCTCGACAGCGCCAAGCAGGAATCGCTTGGTGCGATCGGCGAAGCGATGGCCGAGAACGGCAAGGTGATCGTGACAGGCTGCATGGGGGCTGAGCCCGAGCAGATTGAAGCGGCCTATCCCGGCGTGTTGTCGATCACGGGACCGCAGCAATATGAAAGCGTGCTCGACGCGGTGCATCGCGCGCTGCCGCCGGTTCATAATCCGCACCTCGATCTGGTGCCGCCGCAAGGCATCAGGCTGACCCCGCGGCATTACGCCTATCTGAAGATTTCCGAAGGCTGCAACAACCGCTGCAGCTTCTGCATCATTCCGAAACTGCGCGGCGACCTGGTGTCGCGTCCCGCCAATGACGTGCTGCGCGAGGCCGAAAAGCTGGTCAGCGCCGGCGTCAGGGAATTACTGGTCATTTCGCAGGATACCTCGGCCTATGGCGTCGATCTGAAATACGCGGCGAGCCCATGGAAGGATCGCGAGGTCCGCGCGAAATTCTTTGACCTCGCCAGGGAACTCGGCGAATTCGGCGCCTGGGTGCGGCTGCAATATGTCTACCCCTACCCGCATGTCGACGACGTCATCGGTTTGATGACGGAGGGAAAAATCCTGCCCTATCTCGATATTCCCTTTCAGCACGCCAGTCCGGATATCCTCAAGGCGATGAAACGTCCGGCCGCGCAGGACAAGACCTTGGAACGGATCAAGAGATGGCGTGAGGAGTGCCCCGACTTGACCCTGCGCTCCACGTTCATCGTTGGCTTTCCCGGCGAGACCGATTCCGATTTCGCATACCTGCTCGACTGGCTCGAGCAGGCCCAGATCGATCGGGTCGGTTGCTTCAAGTACGAGCCGGTCGCGGGAGCGCCGTCGAATGCGCTCGGTCATGCCGTCCATGAGGACGTCAAGCAGGAGCGCTGGAATGCGCTGATGGCGCGGCAGCAAAGGATTTCCGCGCGCCGGCTGAAGCGCAAGGTGGGCACACGGCAGCAGATCATCATCGATGAGGTCGGCCCTACCGTATCGAAGGGCCGTTCGAAGGCTGACGCGCCGCAGATCGATGGCGCCGTCTACGTCTCGAGCCGTCGTCCGCTGCGCGTCGGCGAGATCGTCACGGCGAAGATCGAACGCGCCGATGCCTACGACCTGCACGGGAGCGTGAGCGGATTCTAGAGCGTTTTCCAGCGAAGTGGATATCGGTTCGCGTGAAGAAAACGCGTCAACATAAAGGAAATAGACCCTACGGCCGCAAAATCGCGGCACCTGTTGTCGCGCGCCCCTCAAGATCGGCATGCGCCTTCGCCGCGTCCTTCAGCGCGTAAGCGTGATTGATCGGCACGTGAAGTTTGCCATTGATGACGGCCGCGAACAAGGTGTCGGCGCCTTCCAACAGCTCCGAACGCTTGCCGACATAATCGTTGAGCTTCGGACGCGTCGCGAACAGTGAACCGTGATTGTTCAGTTCGGCAATCGAAAACGGCGGCACCGGACCCGACGCGTTGCCGAAGCTCACGAATAATCCGCGCGGCTTGAGACAGGATAGCGAGCCGGGAAATGTGGTTTTGCCGACGCCATCATACACGACATCGCACAGTTCGTTGCGGCTGATCTGCTTGACGCGCGCCACGAAATCCTCGTCGTTGTAGAGGATGACGTGATCGCAGCCGTTGGCGAGCGCAAGGTCGGCCTTCGCCTTGCTGCCAACGGTGCCGATGACATGCGCGCCGAGCGCCCTGGCCCACTGGCAGGCGAGCAAACCGATGCCGCCCGCCGCGGCATGGATCAGAACCCGATGTCCCGGCCCGACCTTGAATGTCTTGTGCAGAAGATACCAGACGGTCAACCCTTTCAGCATCAGGACCGCGCCCTGCTCGTAGGTGATGTGATCGGGAAGCTTGACCAGCTTCTCCCAGGGAATGTTGCGTTCGCTGGCGTAGCCGCCGAGGTTGAAATAATAAGCGACCCGGTCGCCGGGGTGAAAATTGGTCACGCCGGGCCCCACGGCCAGAACCTCGCCGGCGGCTTCGTTGCCTGCGATGAACGGCAATTCGGGCGCCTTGTAGAGGCCCGTTCGATAATACACATCGATGAAATTCAGGCCGACGGCATGCTGGCGGATGCGAACCTCGCCGGCTCCCGGCGCGGGTACCTCCACAGCCTCATAAACCAGGGCTTCCGGGCCCCCAACCTTGTGCACGCGCACGGCCTTGGTCATTTCGGGTCCTTCCTCAGCATTTTCGTGGCATTCCCTTGTATCCAAACGAATGCCATCGAGGTCGCGTTGTCAACTCGACGACGACGACGGCGTTTCCGACCTCCTAACTGACGGTTTTTTTGCGGTTGCGTTTGGCCAGGACATTGAAAAGCTCGACCGCCGCCGAAAACGCGATGGCGAAGTAGATGTAGCCGCGCGGGATATGAAATCTGAAACCATCCGCGACCAGCGCGACGCCGATCAGCACCAGAAACGCAAGCGCTAGCATCTTGGTGGTCGGATGCTCCGCTACGAATCTCGCGACCGGGCCGGATGATAGATACATCACAAGACAGGCGATGACGACCGCCGCGATCATGATTTGCAGATCCTGCGCCATTCCGATCGCGGTGATAATGGAATCCAGCGAGAACACCATGTCGATGATGATGATCTGGATAATCACCCAGAAAAAAGCGCTTGGCCTTGGCGCATCGTCGTTCGCAGGGACGCGCGCTTCGACTTCATTGTGAATCTCGTGAGTCGCCTTCGCGATCAGAAACAGCCCACCGCCGATCAGGATGATGTCGCGCCAGGAAAACGCGATACCGTTCCCGCTAACGACGACTTGCGTGAGGCCGATCAGCCAAACCAGCAGGCTGAGCAACAGGATGCGGAACACCAGCGCCAGCGCCAAACCGATCTGCCGGGCTCGTTTGGCCTGCGGTTGCGGAATCCGCGATACCACCACCGACAGAAAGATAACATTGTCGATGCCGAGAACGATTTCCAGCGCCGTCAGGGTCAACAATGCCGCCCATGCTTCCGGGCTGGTCCACAACTCGATCATGCGTTGAACGATCTTGCGAGCCGGATCGTTGCATCGCTACCCGCGATATAGGCTGCGATCGCACAAAGTCCGACGATCACCGGCCCGCTTACATCGAAGTCACTGGCGAGCGCAATGATTGCTAGCACCGCCCAGAGGCCCATCAACGACAGGGTGAGCCCGCGCAGGCGCGCCACGCGTATCGGGTGCACGACATGGAAAGGAACAAATGTCAGGGCGATCAGAATGGCGATCGCCAGACTCGCAATCGTCGGCGGCAAATGCAGCAGGAACAGGTAGAATGCCGCGGCATTCCATAGCGCCGGAAATCCGCGAAAATGATTGTCTGATGTCTTCATCCGGCGATCGGCGAAATAGAGCGCGCCGGTGATGACAATGCCCGCGCCCAGCAGTGGCGCCGCCAGCGGCAGCAGCAGGCCGCTGGCGGTGATCGCGTAGGCCGGCACGAAGACGTAGGTCACGAAATCGACCACGAGATCGAGCATTTCGCCTGACCAGTCCGGCAACACCCGCGCGACATCCAGCCGCCGCGCGATCGGGCCATCGAGCGCGTCGATCAGCAGCGCGCCCCCGAGCCACCCGAACATCGCAACCCAGTGCTCGCGCACGGCCTCAAGCAGCGCGATCAGGGCGATGCCCGCGCCCATCGCGGTGAAGATATGCACGGAAAATGCAGCGGCTCGGGTCGCCCGGGACGCCGAGGGATCCTGCTGGTTTGCCTGGTCCATTTGGTCGCCAGTGCTATCAGGAATCGTTTCGATTTGCACATCTGCATTTGCGACGTTCGGTCGCGCAAATCGGCGGAACATCCAGCAGGCACGGTGGGCTTGAAAATGTCGCCGGGAACGTCAATTCTCCCGATATGAATGATGCATCAGCCTCATACGATGTCGTGGTGGTCGGCGGCGGACCTGCCGGACTTGCGGCCGCGATGACGCTGGCGCAGACCGGCGCGAACACGGCCCTGATCGCGCGCCGTGCGCCTTATGCCGATAATCGAACCACCGCGCTGTTGGGCGGCTCGGTCGATCTTCTGCGACAGCTCGATGTCTGGCCGCTCTGCATCGACAAGGCCGCGCCGCTGCTGGCGATGCGCCTGGTCGACGATACCGGCCGCCTGGTCCGTGCACCGGAGGTCAAGTTTTCATCCGATGAAATCGGTCTCGACCAGTTCGGCTACAACGTTGAAAATCGCACGCTGATGATGGCGCTGGAGCAGCGCGCGGCGGAGCTTCCGAATTTGACGCGGATCGACGATGACGCGGATACGGTTCGCCCCGAAGAGTCTGAGGTTGCCATTCGCACCCGGCAGGGCCGGACGCTATCAGCGCGCCTTGTGGTGGGCGCCGACGGGCGGCAATCGCTCTGCCGCGAGGCCGCCCGCATCGAGGTCCGGCGCCGCGATCTCAATCAGGCCGCGGTTACCTTTAACGTCGGTCATTCGCGACCCCATCGAAATATCTCGACGGAATTTCATACCCCGCAAGGGCCGTGCGTATTTGTTCCGCTGCCCGGCGATCGCTGCAGCGTGGTGTGGATCGCGGCATCACGCGAGGCCGAACGGCTGATGGCTTTGACCGATGGCGAATTGTCAGAAGCGGCGGAAAAACAGTCGCACTCCATTCTCGGCCGTATCACGGTGGAACCAGGACGCCATTCGTTTCCACTTGTGATCGAACGGCCCGGACAATTCGCCCGCCATCGCGTCGCGCTGGTCGGCGAAGCCGCGCATGTGGTGCCGCCAATCGGAGCGCAGGGACTGAACATGGGGCTGCGCGACGCCGCCGGGATTGCCGACGTCGTGCGGGAGGCGATGTCATCAGGCGAAGATCCAGGCTCGCTCCAGGTGCTGGACCGTTATAATTCGGCACGGCGTGCCGACGTCGCCAGCCGGACTTTTGCGATCGACATGGCGAACCGCTCGTTGCTAGGCGATTTCGTGCCGATGCAGTTGCTGCGGGCGGCGGGTCTGCATCTGATCGGCGCGATCGGACCGCTTCGCCGCATCGCCATGCGCGAAGGCCTCGCGCCGACATGGCTACCCCCGTTGCGGACCGGCTAGGTTCCTGTCCCGCCGTCCCGGCAAAGGTTAATTCCACAGTTTGCCTCTAGCATCGGCCACAATCATGGTCTATTCGACGAGATATGATTAAAACGCGGACCGCCAAATTCCAGATCGGACAGATCGTCCGTCACCGGATCTTTTCGTTCCGGGGCGTGATCTTCGATATCGATCCGGAATTCAACAATACCGAGGAATGGTGGTTGTCGATCCCCGAAGACGTCCGGCCTCACAAGGACCAGCCGTTTTATCATCTGCTCGCCGAGAATTCAGAATCGGAATACGTCGCCTATGTTTCCGAGCAAAATCTGTTGCCTGACGAGTCGGGCGAGCCGATCCGGCATTCGCAAGTGGCGGAGATTTTCGTAAAAGACAAATCGGGCGGCTATCGCCCGCGCAATCCGTCGCTGAATTAGCCGGTTCACCGGATTTTCGCTAAACGAAAAGGCGCCCGATCCGGGCGCCTTTTGTTTGCCGATAAATCTGCCTGCTCTCTATATTATTTCGCGGCCGGATTGGCCGGAGCAGCGCCGCCAGCAGGCGCGTTGGCTTCAAGCTTCTTGCGTGCCTCTTCGGCGCGTTTCTGCAGCTCTTCCTGCAGCTTCTTCTGGGTCTCCTCGAACACCTTCGGATCGGTCGGCGGGCCGTCATAGGCCTTGGCGAAATCCGCGAGCGGCAGCGGCAGGGTAAGCGGCGCGCCGTTGGAGTTGATCGCCTGCACCACCAGGTTCTGTCCCTTCTTCATGTTCGCGAGCAATTCCGGGGTCGCTTCATAGTCCGACATGCAGCCATTCTGGAAGCAGATCACATAGGGGCTCTGTGCCGGCGGATTGTTGTCGACGATCACGCGGGTGCCGTGAACCAGTTGCATGCCCAGAGGAAGCGTCACGCGCAGGATCTTCTTGGTTTCACCTTCGGGCTCGATGATAACGGCTGCGATGACGGGCTGGCCGGACTCGATGCGGCCATCCTTGCCGGTAAAGCAAACCTGCTTGGCGTTGGCATCCTGGCCCTTCAGGCAAAATTTGGTCCACGGCGCATAGATCAGCTGAACCTGCTGTTCGGGCGGCTGTCCGCCGGGGGCCGGCGGCGCGCCGGCGGGAGCTGCGGCCGGTGGCGGCGCCGGGGCGGCCGGTGCCGGCGCGGCCGGAGCGGGCTTCGGTGCAGTCTTCTTGGCCTTGGGCGCGGCAGGCGCCGGGGCTGGAGCCGGCTGCTGCGCCTGGACCTCGGGCGCAACAAGCGAGGCCACCA
>JAJYAH010000246.1 GCA_021779635.1 Pseudomonadota bacterium
TTGCCGGTGTGCATCCATTCGACGACCAGCCAGGTCACGGCCGCGAACGAGGCCGCCGTGTCGGTGTTGAAGAACGCCACCGTGGTCACCGAGTCGACCCGGAATTCGCTACCCGCGTTGAACCCGTACCAGCCGAACCAGAGCAGGCCGGTACCAAGCGCGACCATCGGGATGCTGTGCGGATGCGGATCGACGACCTTGCGCCGGCCAACGAACATGACCGAGGCCAGAGCCGCGAAGCCCGCGGTGTTGTGCACGACGATGCCGCCCGCGTAGTCGAGCACGCCCCATTGCGCCAGGATGCCGTTCGGACTCCAGATCATGTGCACGAACGGGAAGTAGACGAAGACCAGCCACGCGGTCAGGAACCACATATAGGCCTTGAAGGTGACCCGGTTCGCAAACGCGCCGGTGATCAGCGCCGGCGTGATGATCGCGAACATCATCTGGTAGGCGACGTGCACGAATGTCGGGATGCCGAGTTCCTTGTCGCCATTGAACAATGTCGACAGGTTGATGCCGCGCAGGAACGCGTGTGTCGTCGGGTTACCGATGACGCCGCCGATATCCGGCCCGAAGCACATCGAATAACCGAAGACGAACCAGAGCACCGAGGTCCAGCCCATCGACACGAAGCTCTGGATCATCACGTTAAGGACGCTTCGGCGGTTGACGAGGCCACCGTAGAAGAACGCCAGGCCAGGGGTCATGAGCATGACCAGGCTGGCGCACAGCAGCATGAATGCTGTGTTTCCTGTGTTGATTTGAGGTAGCATTATTGTTTACCTGTTCGTTAGCTGTTGAAACTGCCCAATTACGGCGCCAGGCAGCAACCCTGTTGTTCTCCAATCCGGTTCGAGCATTCCCCGCCAACCCCCTTGGGTATGCTCGATCGGAAACATCGCCGCCTGCGTGCCCTTGCGGGGCGGATCGCCTGGTCTCTGCGATCCGCCCCGCGCTGGTCTCTCGCCGATCAGCGTCTAGCCAATGCTGCTCTCCACGTCCTTATCCGCGAGGCTATGGATGCCGATAAGGAACAGCCAGGTCGTCAGTTGGAACGGGAACGTAAAGGTCGGAAGGCCAAACGTACCGAAGAACGAGTATGCGGCCGCTTGGACAAAGACCGACGTGATGATGGCAAGCACCATGTAGACGACCGATTTTCCCGTGGGCTTCAGGAAGATGCAGCCAACCGCCCCGGCTACCAGCGCCGGGGAATAACCCATCATCCCATCGATGACGAACTTGGAGTCCACGCCCATCAGAATCGCGACCAGAACGGCCAGAAGGGCCCCGACATAGGTCATCCACGTGTTCCAGCGGGACTCAACGACCAGGGCGAGCAGGAAGATGAACCCGCTGACCGGATTGGTGACGAAATAGACTTCCGAGACGCCGTTCAGCGAACCGTTGAGAATGTCCAGCGCGCTCCATGCGTGCGGGGCGAGCGAGGTGACATGCGGCACCAACGTCGGATGCGCCAGGCCGGTGATGTTGATATGCGCGAACCGCCAGCAAGCCGCGAATGCGATCCACAGCGTGAGTGAGAAGGGGAACGTGTACCCCGCCACCTTGAACTTCGACATGACACCCCCGACCGTGAGCGTCACGAACACCACGAATACCGAAAGGAAGCACAGCAACAGCCAGTTCAGCGGCGTATTACCGAGGAAGGTAAAGAAGCCGGCCCCCAGCAGCATGCCGTTGAACCCGTAAAGGCCCGCCCTCAAATTCCCCCGGTTGATGCCCGGGATCGCATAAGCGACGGCCGTTCCCAGGAAGGTCGCGACGATCGATCCCCATACGACGGCGGGATCTCCCTCCGCATAGGCGCCCCATCCCAATGCCACAAAATTCAGAAGCCCCGTGAGCGGATTGTCCATATAGATAACCTGACCGCTTCCGCGCAGGCTGCTATCAATCCACTCGAAGAAAGGCGACTTAGCGACAAGTGCCTTCCATGGATTCCCACTTGGCGTAGCCATTTCATTCGTCGACACGGTAGTGTTCCCCTATTTTCGCGTTTCTTCGCTGGCTATCGCCACATGAACTGGGGCGGCAACGAAGCATTCTTGACGACCTCACGAACGATAGCCTGGAACTCTCGCAGCTTCTCCTTCACGGGACCCACCTCGTCGCCGAGAATTTTGAAGACGAGCCCCGCCTCGTTCGGAAGTTTGCTGACGCCATAGGCGATCTGACGTTGCGGATGCAGGTCCGCGCCGATCTTGGCGCTGATCGCGTCCGCGCTGGCCTTGGGTGTAAGCAGCATGACATTGGCATAGATGTCATAAGCGCCCATGACGCCGAGCTGGCGCAGCGGCCGCTTGCGCGGCTCCAGGACGAATTTCTCGGAATAGGTTTCCGATCCTTCGGGGGTGTAACCCGTGATCGTCGACGAAAACACGTCGAATCCGAAATATTCGTCCGGACTGTGATAGCGACGCCCCGGAACCAGAATTTCCGAATAGATCAGCGTCGCCGAGGGATGCATCTCAATACGCGTGTCGGTGATGAAACGCGACCCACGATAGGGAATGATCGGCTCTGGGATATATTCGAGATACGCTCCTTCGCGCAGACGCAGAACCTGCACCTGTGCGGCGTAGTTGTGGTCCATCGATTGGATCTTGGTAGCGCTCTGGGTCGTTACGTGCGCCGAGGCTCCGGCCTCGACATCGATCTCCATTGTATAGCGATCGCCCTGGAGGGTGCCGCCCGACGTCGTCAGGACGAAGACGCAGGCCATGTCCGGCATGCCGATATCCCAGTGCAGCGCGCGCTGCACCAGAAACGGCACCCGGCGGTCGACGTTGACCATCACGGTCCTTGCGCCCCGCCGTTCGAAACCCATATGCAGGAAAGCGTTCTTGCCGACCGCTCCGCTGTTCATCTGCGGCGGCTCATCCTGATAAGGTGCAAGCTCGATGGCGTTGGCGCCGAGCGTTTGCACACGATCCCATGCGTCGGATAACGGCGCGCCGACAAACACTTCCCGCGGAGCGGGCGCTATGCGATGCAATCGCTCGCGGGCTCCGCTCCAAATACGGTTGGGTTTGGGCCCATCCTCTAATACCGAGTTCATCGTCGTATCTTCCTCGAAACGCATTTCGCCGTTGCTTTTCGTCGTACCCGGCGCGCCGGTGGAGCGGCGCGCCGGTTCGTCTTCAGGCCACCTTCGCGGCTGCAGCCGGCGTCAGTGGCAGGTCGAACAGAATGTCGCGGCGAACCATCTCCGCGAGCTCGACGATGCCCTCACCCGTCTTGCAGTTCGTGAAGATGAAGGGCTTGTCGCCGCGCATCAGCCTGGCATCCCGATCCATCACCTCGAGGCTGGCGCCGACGTAAGGCGCAAGGTCGGTCTTGTTGATGACCAGAATGTCCGACTGCGAGATACCCGGGCCGTTCTTGCGGGGAATCTTGTCGCCGGCGGCAACGTCGATGACGTAAATGAAAAAGTCGACGAGCGCCGGGCTGAAGGTCAGTGTCAGGTTGTCACCGCCGCTCTCGATCAGCACCAGGTCGGTATCCGGGAAGCGGGCCTCCATGTCCTCGACCGCCGCGAGGTTCATGCTGGGGTCCTCGCGTACCGCGGTATGCGGGCAGGCACCTGTCTCGACGCCAATCACGCGGTCTTCGATCAGCACGCCCTTCAGCGTCCGCTGCACATGCTTGGCATCTTCGGTGGTGACGATGTCGTTCGTCACGATGACGATATGTACGCCCATCTTCAGCAGCAAAGGCGTCAGTGCTTCAATGATCGCGGTCTTGCCAGAGCCAACCGGGCCGCCAACACCGATTCGAGTGATCTTTTTCATTGCGTCTTTCACATATGGTGAGAGTTGAAGGTTAGCTCATGAACAGACGGACGTGCGCTTTGACGTGAACGGCTGCCAGAACGTCGATGGTCGGAGCGTAGCTCGCGATGTCCGTGAGCTTCTTCTTCGAAGAGCAAACGAAATCGTTGCCGATCTCCTTGTTGAGTTCAAACAGGATCCGCTGAGTGTCGAAGTGATCGACCTTCATCAGCCGCAGTGCGGCACTCAGGATCGCCATCGCCACACCGTACTGGTGCACGACCACGCAATCCTGCAGCGACAGCCCCGCCTCGACGAAGATCACCGCGAGCGAGACGGGGTAGCATCCCGGTGTCTTGGCAGCGACGATACGATCCAGCCACGCCTTGATCGTGTCCCCGCCGACGACTTTCGCGGCCATTTCGACGAGCTTCTTGCCGGTTCGCACCGTCATCAGCCGCGGCTCTTCGTTGAGCTTGCGGTTGAAGAGATAGCGATCGATCAGCGCGACACCGTCGAGGTCACGCTCCAGCGCCGCGTCATAGGCCTCTTGCAGTGCCACGACGTCCGATCCGCTGGCCTGCTCGAGCGTCGTGCGGACAAACACCTTCAGCGTCTCGGCATCGGTGACGACCTTGCGCTCGATCGCCGACTCAAGTCCGTGCGAGAAAGTGAACGCCCCAGTCGGCAGCGTCGAATCGCCGAACTGCAGCGCGCGTACCAGGTTCAGCATCGACGGTGCCGGCGCGACCTGCGGCACGAGCTCAGTGATGGTGGCCATGGCCGTGACCATGCGTGTGGGAACGATCGTGTTCATGTCCATGCGCTTCGCCGCCGGCTTGCTTGCCGCCGACATCGCCGCCTTCCGGATTATGCGCGTGCGACTGCTGTTCGGCGCCGCCAAACAGGCGCCGAGCCTCGTGCGGCAGCAGGTAGGGAATGGCGAAAGCACCAGGCGCGAAGTCGTACGAGACGTTCTTGAAGCCGTGCGTCCTCATCACCGACGACATCACCTTCTTGTCGACCGTCAGCGGCACGAACACGCGATGATCCTTGACGACCGCGGGCCAATGCTGATTGCCGAGCGCGTGCCCGAGTTCAAAACATGTCCTGACGACCTGGTCGGGATCGCTCTTGGCCAGTTGCGAAAGGTCGATGACCAGCACATCGCTCAACATGACCTTGGCGACCACCAGGATCTTCGTCGCCTCGTCCCAGATCAAAATGTCGCCGTCATGAAGGAAGCTGTTCCGCTCGAGCGATACCGCCAATTCGGTTCCACCCTCCGAGGTCTTGCGGAAGCGGTTTTTCTGGGCATCCCACTGGCTCAGCCGCAGTTCGTCGAGCTTGGCGCTGGCGGCGATCCCGTTCCAACGCGCGTCGGAAATGTTTCCCAGCACTTTTTCTATGATGACCATGACATCCTTAACCATTAACGATTGTGCTTGTTGTTCTGTTTCCTGAGTGCATCGAAACCCAGGAGAATCGGCAGCCCCAAGCGGGTGTGATCGCCGTGCGACGACCACACCCCCAGGAAGTCAGATCAGCTGAAGAAGTAGAGCTGGTTCAGCCTAATATCCTTGAGCGGCTTCACAGTCATGTGAACACCGTCCACCGTCACGGCGAAGGTTTCGGGATTGACCTTGATGTTGGGCAGGTACGAGTTGCGCACCATATCCTTCTTCGCGATCGCCCGGACGTTCTTGATCGGCGCGACGTTGCGCTGCAGCCCGTATTTCTCGCTCACGCCGACATCATAGGCCGCCTGCGAAACGAAGGTGTAGTTCATCTTCTGCATCGCCGGACCGAAGCCACCGAACATCGGCCGGTAGAACACCGGCTGGCAGGTCGGCAGCGAGGCGTTCGGATCGCCCATGATCGAGTAAGCGATCTGGCCGCCCTTGAGCACCATCTTGGGCTTCGCACCGAAGAAGCGCGTATCCCAAAGCACCAGGTCCGCCACCTTGCCCTTCTCGACCGACCCGAGCATGTGCGAGATGCCGTGGGTGATCGCCGGGTTGATGGTGATCTTCGCGACGTAACGCAGCACGCGGAAGTTATCGTTGTCGGCAGCGTCTTCGGCGAGCTTGCCTCGGCCCTGCTTCATCGCGTCGGCGGTCTGGATCGCACGCAGCCAGTTTTCACCAACGCGACCCATCGCCTGCGAGTCCGACGAGAACATGGAAATCGCGCCGAGGTCGTGCAGCACGTTCTCCGCTGCAATCGTCTCGGAGCGCACGCGGCTTTCGCAGAATGCCGCGTCCGACGCCACAGCCGGGTTGAGGTTGTGGCAGACCATGATCATGTCGAACAACTCACCCTGCGAGTTGATGCCGTACGGCAGGGTCGGGTTGGTCGAGCTCGGCAGCACGTTCGGGTAACCCGCCACGCGGATGATGTCGGGGGCGTGACCGCCGCCGGCGCCTTCGGTGTGGTAGGTATGAACGGTGCGACCCTCGAGGGCAGCGATGGTGTCTTCGACGTAGCCCGACTCGTTGAGCGTGTCGGTGTGGATCGCCACCTGGACATCATGCTCGTCCGCGAAGCGCAGAGCGGCGCGCAGGTTGGACGGCGTGGTGCCCCAGTCCTCATGGTTCTTGAAGCCGACGCAACCCGCGAGCAGCTGCTCCTCGAGTACCTGCGGGTTCCGCACGTTGCCCTTGCCGAGCAGACCGACGTTCACGTTCAGGCCCTCGAAGGCCTGCAGCATGAACTTGAGGTTCGTCGGCCCCGAGGTGATGGTCGTGCCGTTGGTGCCGTCCGTCGGGCCAAGCCCACCGCCGAAGAAGGTGGTGACGCCGTTCGCCAGCGCATGCTCGACCTGCTGCGGGCAGATCATATGGATGTGGGTGTCGATACCGGCGGCAGTGAGGATCAGCTGCTCGCAGGAGATGACGTCCGTCGCGCCGCCCACGACGAGGCCCGGCGTCACCCCGTCCATCGTGTTCGGGTTGCCGCATTTGCCGATCCCGGCGATCTTGCCGTCCTTGATACCGACGTCGGCCTTCACCACGCCGAGCACCGCGTCGATGATCGTGACGTTGGTCAGCGCCAGATCGAGCGCGCCACCAGCGCTGGTGATGCGGTTGTCGAGCCCCATGCCGTCACGCAGGGTCTTGCCGCCACCGCAGAGCGACTCGTCGCCGTAAACGCGAAGATCCTTCTCGATCTCGACGTAGAGATCCGTATCGCCGAGGCGGATCTTGTCTCCAACGGTCGGCCCGAAGAGACTAACATATTCTTGTCTTGACATCTTGGCCATTGCAAAGTGCCTTTTGATGCTGTGAGAGAGTGAGCCGCTTACTTCTTGGACTTGAAGCCCAAGGCAGCGGCCTTAGCGAGCGCTTCGATCCGGGCCGGAGCGTAATAGGTGCCACCAACCCAGTTCTCGACCAGGTTGTTGAACCCGTAGACGCACTGCTTGCCGCCGTACGGCACCAGCTCGACCTCCTGCTCGGCGCCGGGCTCCAGACGGATGCCGGTGCTCGACGGGATGTTGAGGTGCTGGCCGAAGGCCTTCTCGCGATCGAATTCGACAGCGCGGTTCACTTCGAAGAAGTGGAAATGCGAGCCGATCTGGACCGGGCGATCACCGGTGTTGCGGACCTTGAGCTTCGTGACCGGGCGGCCGGCATTGATCTCGATCTCGCCTTTGCCAAGGACGATCCCGCCTACGCCGTTCAGATTTGCAGCGGATGACATCGTGTTCTCCGTAATGGGTTAGAAGTTGCGACGTTTCACCGGTTACTGAATCGGAGAGTGGACCGTGATGAGACGGCTTCCGTCGGTGAAGACGGCCTCAACCTGGACGAACGGCACCATCTCGGCGACGCCCTCCATCACATCGGACTTCTTGAGGACTTTGGCGGCGGAGGACATGACCTGCTCCAGGGTCAGTCCCTCACGGGCACCTTCACAGGCGGCGGCCGAGATCACGGCAACGGCCTCGGGGTAATTCAGCTTCAGTCCCTTTGCCTTACGCTTGTGCGCAACCTCGGCCAGATTGAGAAGCAGGAGCTTCTCGATTTCTCTTGGCGTGAGCAGCATGGATCACCTCTGCGGTTTGAAAGTTCGAGCGCTTGCATAGCGCTCTACACGCTCTATATCTGAGCGCGGCGGACCCTATTCCCGTGTATAAATCGTGTCAATTCGCTTTTCGGACAAATTATGATGGCCTACAAGCGGCAGTGATATTCGACGGACAGAAATATGATTCTTTTTCATGTCGCAGGTGACGGAGATCAACTGGAGGTTTGCTTCACCCCCACATTCTGTCGAGGCTGATTACTTTGCGGATTTGCCGCCCCTGGATGAACCAACACCGCCCCCCGGCGAACCCACTGCGCCACCGGGTGCAGCAGATTCACCCCGCGAAATTCCTCGGAAAATTGAGTTTTCGACCGACCGCCGGGGAATGGGCGGATCCGCCCGCGGCCGACCACGCAGGCGCCCCTTCACGGCCATGCTGCCGCCATGGTAAGCGACGCGGGCATCCGGGGACCGGGATCGCCCATGCGACTCGGATGCTGGGCGTCGTGGTCACGGCTCGGCGCCACCGCCAGGAAAGCCGCCGTCCGAACGCCGCCAGGGCGATCCGGCGAGGTCGTGGCGGGCGTCGTCAGGTCATACTCGCCGCAGACCAAGTATTTCCAAGCATATGCATAAGCAAATGCCGGGCGATGCTCGAAACGCGGCATCGTCGGGCCCGGCAACGACCGACGGGCATCAAATCACGGCGTTGCTGACCTTCACGAGGCCGGTCAATCGGGTGTCTGCCATCATATCGTAAGTGCGGCGGCCGTCGTCAGGCCGGCCACAAGCCTTCGCCCGCGAGGCGTCTCGCGGGGCCGGCGGCGCGCCGCCGCTTGCGCCCGCAGCGCCGGCGTCAGCGAGGACACCCAGCCCGTCGCGGCGCGGTCATCCCGCGCCGGTGCGGCGGGATCCAGGGGGAGCTTCCCCATGGCTGTGAGCGGCGTGATCGTGAGCCCCGTGCCGCGGGCGTAGCGGAACCATATTGACCTGCC
>JAJYAH010000247.1:0-5665 GCA_021779635.1 Pseudomonadota bacterium
CGAGAAACCGCTGTCAAAATGGCGACTAATCTTCTCCGTTTTCCTTCCCTTTGCTGCTGGCTACTATCTATCTTTCCTTTTCCGGACCATCAATGCGTCGATCTCGCCAGCATTGACATCGGATTTTGGGCTCGGTGCGGCCGAGACGGGGTTGCTCGCGTCGGTTTATTTCCTTGTCTTTGCCGGCGCTCAGATCCCGATCGGCGTGCTCCTGGATCGCTATGGTCCAAGGCGAGTCCAGAGCGTGTTGCTGGTAGTTGCGGTCGGGGGCGCGACCTTGTTTGGCAATGCCGATAGTTTCGCTGAACTTCTTATCGGTCGTGCCATGATAGGGCTCGGCGTTGCCGCCGCATTGATGGCCGGGCTCAAGGCGATTGTCGTTTGGTTTCCAAGAGATCGAGTAGCATTCGTCAATGGCGGCATGATCATGCTTGGCTCGCTCGGGGCCGTCACGGCAACGGCGCCGACGGATTGGTTGCTGAATTGGATTGGCTGGCGCAGCCTGTTCGAAGTTCTGACGGTCGCGACGCTCGCGACCACCGGGCTGATCTATTTCGCCGTGCCCGAAACCAACGGGAGTTCCAAACGCTCCGCCCCCTCTGGGAAGCCGCTCACATTGCATTCCATCTTTTCGGATCCGCGCTTTCTGAGGATTGCTCCACTCTCTGCAACTTGCATCGGATCTTCCTGGGCAATGCAGTCTTTGTGGGCCGCATCCTGGCTGGCTGACGTCGAAGAGCTCGACCGTCAAGCCGTGGTCAGTCAGCTCTTCACAATGGCTTTGGGAATCAGTCTCGGTGCTTTACTGCTGGGAACGATTGCGCATCGGCTGCGCAAACGTGGGATCGCGACCGAAGTTTTGTTGGCGGCATTTGGCGGGTTATTCATGCTGGCCGAACTCGCGCTGGTCTTGCGCGTACCACTGCCATCCATAGTGCCTTGGTCCATCGTATCGGTCGTCGGTGCTGCCACCGTGCTGAGCTATGCGATCATAGCGGATTACTTTCCCGTCGAAATCGCTGCGCGTGCCAATGGGGCTCTGAACCTGCTGCATTTTGGCTGGGCGTTCGCTGTCCAATACGGAATCGGACTGATCATCAACCAATGGACGCCCAAGGATGGGCACTATCCGATAGACGCCTATCAAGCCGCATTCGGTCTCAGTCTCGCGCTCCAGGTGACTGCTCTGGTGTGGTTCGCAGCACCCTGGCTTAGAAGCTTTGTCAGATATCTTCGCCTCTCATTTGCGCCGTCGCATGCGGGTTTAGATGGTCAGCGATCGCTCGTACCCGCGGCGTCCGAAGGAGTCCTTGCGGCCTCACAAGGGGGCGAATGGTGAGACTGATGCGGCCGGCGGCGGACAATTAGAGGTATTGCTTCGTTTCGCGATACGCAACGTGCGCCCAGGCTTGGTGGTCGAATTCAAACCTGAAGCGTCACCAATTGTCGCCTTTGCGAAAGGCGAAGAGGACCGTTGGACCTAAGCTTGAGTAGGTAAACAAAAGTTATGCTCGTGCCATTTTTGGCCAAGCGATGTTGAGGTCCAGTCGAGCCAACCTGGTCCTGAGTGGTCGTGCGCTGTGCGCGGTGCTTTGGAGTTTTCCGTCGCTTCCAACACGTAGCTATCGGATTAAGCCGGGGTCATGACCACGGATTGTACGGCTGATTTCTGCAAAGCCAAGCGTCAGCATGGAGGCGGATTGATTATTGCCCCCTCGTTCATACTGCTGAAAGACCTGAGCCAGAATTCTCGGCGTACCCCAAACTGTCTTTTTGTACTCCATGGCACGAACGAGATAAGCCACTTGTTGCGCTAAGCTGCTTTCTGCCTTTTCTAATCATCCCCATCCGAGGGCGCATGAAGCGCCTCGGCTGTTGGGGGCAGCGGTGTCAATACATTCCGTTCAGTCAGAAGCAATCTCGCGCGGTGCGCGCATGCTGCGCACGGCATTCGGTCCTGCGATTGCGTGCTATCTGGAAGATCCGGCCATCATCGAGGTGATGCTCAATCCCGATGGACGGTTATGGGTTGACCGGCTGTCAGGGGGCCTGACGGAGACCGCTGAACGACTGTCCGCTCCCGATGGGGAACGCATTGTTCGACTGGTGGCCCATCATGTTGGTGCCGAGGTTCACGCGGGCAGCCCACGTGTCTCAGCCGAATTGCCCGAGACGGGGGAACGTTTCGAGGGCCTGTTGCCGCCGGTGGTTGCGGCCCCGGCCTTTGCGATCAGAAAGCCAGCTGTCGCCGTGTTCACGCTGGACGACTACGTGGCCGCCGAGATCATGACCTCGGGCCAAGCCGGCGCTTTGAAGGTCGCAGTTGAAGCCCGCAAGAACATTCTTGTGGCCGGCGGCACGTCTAGCGGCAAGACGACGCTAACCAACGCGCTGTTGGCCGAAGTCGCCAAGACGTCGGATCGGGTTGTTCTCATCGAAGACACTCGTGAACTGCAGTGCAAGGCAGCAAACCTCGTGGCTTTGCGTACCAAGGATGGCGTGATCTCGTTATCGGACTTGGTCCGATCATCGCTGCGCTTACGACCCGATCGCATTCCGATTGGAGAAGTCCGCGGTGCCGAGGCTCTCGATCTGCTCAAGGCCTGGGGAACGGGTCATCCGGGCGGCATCGGCACCATCCATGCGGGCACCGCCATTGGAGCATTGCGCCGGCTCGAGCAGCTCATCCAGGAAGCCGTCATCGCCGTCCCGCGTGCCCTGATCGCGGAAACCATCAACGTCATCGCCGTCCTTTCCGGTCGCGGCGCCGATCGTCGCCTGGCCGAGCTCGCTGGCGTCGCAGGCCTCGGCCCCTCCGGTGATTACAGCCTCACAGCAATAGGGGACAAACTATGAGTGTTATTCCCTGCTTCGAGCGAAGGGTCGTTTCGACGAGTGTGTTGGTGACCACCTGTCTCGCGGTCAGTCCCGCGCTCGCTGCGGGCTCCAACATGCCGTGGGAGCAGCCTCTCAACCAGATCCTGCAATCGGTCGAAGGCCCCGTCGCCAAGATCATCGCGGTCATCATCATCATCACCACCGGCCTATCGCTGGCGTTCGGCGATAGCTCGGGCGGCTTCCGCAGGCTGATCCAGATCGTGTTCGGTTTGTCGATCGCGTTCGCGGCCTCGAGCTTCTTTCTGTCGTTCTTTTCGTTTGGCGGCGGAGTGGTGATCTGATGGACGGACAGATCCCAGGCTTTGAAGCACCGGTCCATCGCGCGCTGACCGAGCCGATCCTGATGGGCGGGGCGCCACGCTCGATCGCCATTGTCAATGGCACGCTCGCAGCCGCCCTCGGCATCGGTTTGCGCCTCTGGCTCGCGGGCCTCCTTCTTTGGTTCGTCGGCCACATGGCTGCGGTATGGGCGGCCAAGCGCGACCCTGACTTTGTTGAAGTCGTCCGCCGACATCTTCGCATCCCCGGTCATCTCAACACGTGAGCCCTCCCATGATGAACCTCGCCGAATATAGCCGTTCGAATACCCGTCTCGCGGACTTTCTACCGTGGGCCGCCCTTGTGGATGAGGGCATCATCCTGAATAAGGACGGATCGTTTCAGCGGACGGCAAAGTTCCGGGGGCCGGATCTTGATAGCGCAGTCCCGGCCGAACTCGTTGCCATCGCCGGTCGCTTGAACAATGCCCTGCGCCGTCTCGAATCCGGTTGGGCGATCTTTGTCGAAGCCCAGCGCCATTCCGCGGGTAGCTATCCTCCGAACACGTTTCCGGATGTGGCATCCGCCCTGGTCGATGCCGAACGAAGGGCCCAGTTCGAGGAGGCCGGCGCCCATTTCGAGTCCAGCTATTTCCTGACGTTTCTGTACCTGCCGCCGGCTGAGGGGACGGCAAAGGCGGAACGGCTGCTTTATGAGAGCAGCAACCGCACCGTCGATGCCGATGCGCGAGAGGTCCTCCGCGGCTTTGTCGACCGGACCAATCGCGTCCTACAGCTCGTCGAAGGCTTCATGCCGGAGTGCGCCTGGCTCGACGATCAGGAGACCCTGACTTACCTGCATTCGACGGTCTCGACCAAACGGCACTGGGTCAGAGTGCCCGAAATCCCCATGTATCTCGACGCGCTGCTCGCCGATCAGCCGTTGACCGGCGGCCTCGAGCCCATGCTCGGTTCTGCGCATCTGCGAGTCCTGACGGTAGTGGGATTCCCGACGGCGACGACGCCCGGAATTCTCGATGACCTGAACCGGCTCCCGTTCGCCTACCGCTGGTCGACCCGTGCGATCATGCTCGACAAGACGGATGCAACAAAGCTCCTGACCCGGATCAGGCGGCAGTGGTTCGCCAAGCGGAAATCGGTGGCCGCCATCCTGAAGGAAGTCATGACCAATGAGGCTTCCGCTCTTCTTGATACCGATGCCCACAATAAGGCCATGGACGCTGACGCGGCACTGCAGGAGTTGGGTTCCGATCAAATCGGAGAGGCCTTCGTCACGGCGACGATCACGGTCTGGGACGGCGCCCCAGCCACTGCGGACGAGAAGCTCCGCCTCGTCGAAAAGGTGATTCAGGGCCGGGATTTCACCTGCATGATCGAGACGGTCAATGCTGTTGAGGCCTGGCTTGGCAGCATTCCCGGCCATGTCTACGCCAACGTCCGCCAGCCGCCGATCTCGACTTTGAACCTTGCGCACATGATCCCGCTGTCTGCGGTGTGGGCCGGGGAGGCGAGGGACCATCATTTCAAGGCGCCGCCTCTGTTCTTGGCCAAAACGGAGGGATCGACCCCGTTCCGTTTTTCACTCCATGTCGGGGACGTCGGGCATACGCTGGTGGTCGGACCGACAGGGGCGGGTAAGTCGGTGCTGCTGGCGTTGATGGCATTGCAGTTTCGCCGTTACCCCCAGACCCAAATATTCGCCTTCGATTTCGGGGGATCCATCCGGGCGGCCGCAATTGCCATGGGCGGCGATTGGCATGACCTCGGCGGCGCTGTTGCCGGGGAGACTTCTGAGTTCGTCTCGCTTCAGCCGCTTGCCGGGATCGATGATGTTGCCGAGCGCGGTTGGGCGGCTGACTGGATCAGCTCGATCCTAGAGCGTGAGCGCATCGAGGTGACCCCGGAAGCCAAGGAGCACATTTGGTCGGCGTTGAGCTCGCTAGCCTCTGCCCCCGTCGAGGAGCGCACGCTTACCGGCCTCTCCGTTCTGCTTCAGTCGAACGTCCTGAAGCGGGCTCTGCAATCCTATTGCATCGGGGGGCCCTATGATCGTCTGCTTGATGCTGAAAGCGAACGGCTCGGAGATTCATCGGTTCAGGTCTTCGAAACCGACGGCTTGATTGGAACTGCGGTCGCGCCTGCTGTTCTTGCCCATCTGTTTCACCGGATTGAAGGCCGCTTCGATGGCCGGCCGACCTTGCTCATCATCGACGAGGGCTGGCTGGCCCTCGACGACGCGGACTTCGCCGGACGCCTGCGCGAGTGGCTGAAGACGCTGCGCAAGAAGAATGCGTCGGTCATCTTCGCAACCCAGTCGCTGGCCGATATCGACGGTTCAGCAATTGCGCCCGCCATCATCGAGAGCTGTCCGACACGGATACTGCTGCCCAATGACCGCGCCATCGAGCCGCAGATCATGGCGATCTATCGGCGCTTTGGGTTGAACGATCGGCAGATCGAGATTCTCGCTCGTGCAACACCAAAGCGGG
>JAJYAH010000247.1:5675-8800 GCA_021779635.1 Pseudomonadota bacterium
GCCAGTCCCGCCAGGGCAATCGGCTGTTCGAACTCGGCCTCGGCGAGGTCGCGCTCGCCTTCACCGCCGTTTCCTCCAAGGCCGACCAGACGCTGATCGAACAGGTCTTGGCCGAACATGGCCGTGACAGCTTTGTACTGGGCTGGCTGAAGGCCCGCGATATCGCTTGGGCGACCGACCTCATCCCGCATCTCGCTGAACTGGAGGCGTCCAAATGAGCGGTCTCCGTCGTCTCGCTTGCGCCAGTGCAATTGCGTTTGCGCTCCTCATTGATCCCAATCGGGCATCTGCGCAGTTGGTGGTGTTTGATCCCAACAATTATGCCCAGAACGTGCTGACGGCTGCCCGCGCGTTGCAGCAGATCAACAACCAGATCGTGTCTCTGCAGAATCAAGCGCAGATGCTGATCAACCAGGCAAAGAATCTGGCCACTCTGCCGTTCTCGTCGTTGTTGCAACTGGAACAGTCGATTCTGCGAACGCAGCAGCTCCTCGCCCAGGCCCAGCGTATCGCCTATGATATCCAGCAGATCGATCGGGCGTTCTCGACGACTTACGCGCCGGCATCACCAAGCTCGTCGAGTCAGGCCCTAATTGCGACCGCGCAAACGCGTTGGCAGAACGCACTTGTCGGCCTACAGGATGCGATGCGGACGCAGGCCACGGTCGTCGGCAACCTCGATACCAACCGTACCCAGATGTCCGCCCTTGTCACCTCGAGCCAAGGAGCGACCGGCGCGTTGCAGGCGGCCCAGGCTGGCAATCAACTCCTGGCCCTGCAGGCCCAGCAACTTGCGGATCTCACAGCGGTCATCGCGGCACATGGGCGCGCACAGAATCTTGAGTCCGCGCAGCATGCGGCCGCTCAGGACCAGGGCAGGGAGCAACTGCGCCGTTTCCTGACGCAAGGCGCCGGCTATCAACCCACAACCGTACAGATGTTTCACTGATGAACATGAAAAAGCCTGAACGACTTCCGCACCTAGCGGCCGTGGTGCTCGTTGTCCTCGTCGTTGCCGCTTGCACGATTCGACTGCGCAGCGACGAAGGGCAGACAAATACGCCCGCATCCGACGACGTGACGTCCGATCCGTTAGCGACAAAACTCGCAGAGTGTCGCTCCGTGACGTACGAGCAGAAGGACGCTCTGTCCGAGTGTCGGAAGGCTTGGGCTGAGAAGGGTCGCCAGTTCCTCGGGCAGAAAGCTCCGGCACCGTCCGACAGTGGGCCTTCCCAAGCTGGCTCCTCACTATTTGTTGCGCCCAAGGACGAGAGTCGCCTGCCATCTGGTTACCCCGCGATTCAGCAGCCTGGGAAGGAGTGACAGATGGGCGGCACTGGTATTATCGATCAGTTCCTCGGAACATTCACCCAATACATCGATTCCGGGTTTGGGCTAGTGGGAGGCGATGTCGGATATCTCGCCACCACGCTGGCGGCCATCGACATCACGCTGGCCGGCCTGTTCTGGGCCTGGGGGGCGGACGAGGACATCCTAATTCGTCTCGTCAAGAAGACCTTGTTTGTCGGAGTCTTCGCTTTCCTGATCGGCAACTGGAACAGCCTTGCCCGCATCGTCTTCGAGAGCTTTGCCGGCTTGGGTCTGAAAGCCTCGGGCACCGGCCTTTCCTCGGTCGATTTCCTGAAACCGGGAAAGATCGCCCAGGTAGGACTCGATGCTGGACGGCCCATCCTCGATTCGATCTCCGGCTTGATGGGCTATGTCAGCTTCTTCGAGAATTTTGTTCAGATCGCGGTCCTGCTGTTTGCCTGGATTGTAGTGCTGCTTGCCTTCTTTATTCTGGCCATCCAGCTCTTCATCACCCTGATCGAGTTCAAACTCACGACGCTCGCCGGCTTCGTTCTGATCCCGTTCGGGCTCTTCGGTAAGACCGCGTTTGCCGCCGAGCGCGTCCTTGGCAACGTGATTTCGTCGGGCGTCAAGGTCCTGGTGCTGGCCGTTATCGTCGGCATCGGCTCGACGCTGTTCTCACAGTTCACGGCGGGCTTTGGTGGCAATCAGCCGACCATCGACAACGCCATGGCGCTTCTGCTTGGGGCGTTATCGCTCCTTGGCCTCGGCATTTTCGGTCCTGGCATTGCGAACGGCATCGTATCGGGTGGACCGCAACTTGGTGCGGGAGCTGCCGTCGGCACCGGCTTGGCCGCTGGTGGCGCGATCGTGGCTGGCGCCGGTCTCGCAGCCGGTGGCGCCGGACTCGCAGGCGGCGCACTCGTCGGCGGTGCTCGTGGTGCGGCAGCGATAGCAGGCGGAGCCGCAAGCGCTTACCGTGCCGGAGGATTGGGTGGCGTCGCGAGTGCAGGGGGCTCGGCGATCGTCAGCCCGCTACGCCGCATGGCTACCGGGCTTGGCGGCGGTTCGTCGACAGCAGACTCACCGCCGGCCTGGGCGCGCCGCATGAAGCGCGCGCAGACCGTGAGCCAGGGTGTGTCCGCGGCCACCCATGCCGTCCGCAGCGGTGACAGTGCCGGCGGCGGATCCTCCGTTGATCTGTCCGAGGGAGGGCACTGATGTTTAGGCGACCATCCGTGCATTACGGCCGCACGCCGGAGCCGGTTACGCCTTACCAGAAGGCGGCTCAAATCTGGGACGAGCGTATTGGCTCGGCCCGCGTTCAGGCCAGAAACTGGCGGTTGATGGCATTCGGATGCTTGTTGCTGTCCGGAGGGCTTGCAGCAAGCCTCGTTTGGCAGTCCACCCAGGGTACCATCACGCCGTGGGTGGTGGAAGTCGATCGTCTCGGTCAGGCGCAGGCGGTCGCGCCAGCGAGTCCCTTCTACCAGCCGATCGATTCGCAAATCGCGTTTCACCTCGCGCGCTTCATTGAAGACGTGCGAGGCTTGCCGACCGACGCCATCGTGCTGCGGCAAGACTGGCTCCGTGCCTACGACTTTACCACTGATCGCGGAGCTGCGGCGCTGAACGATTATGCGCGCACCAACGATCCCTTTGCCAAGCTCGGCAACACGCAGGTTGCGGTCGAGATATCCAGCGTCATTCGCGCCTCGCCGGAAAGCTTTCGGGTTGCATGGACTGAACGCCGTTACGACAGCGGCCAACTCGCTGCGACCGAGCGCTGGACCGCGATCCTTTCCGTCGTCGTC
>JAJYAH010000248.1 GCA_021779635.1 Pseudomonadota bacterium
GACAAATCAACCGCACCTTGACCGTCCCGCACAACGCGGGACATATCTGCAACCCGGGTCAGTTCTCGATGAAAATCCCGGGTCAGATCTCAGTGAAAATCAACAGATGTCGTTCACGCCGATCGTGTTGGCTTTTCGCCGTTCGCCTCCGGCCGGTGTGATCACCTCCAGGTCGGGGTTTTCGATGATCGCGGCATGAACATCATCGGCATGCGCCGGCGTGACGTTGTAGATGCTCTCGTAAAACTCCATCATGGGCATGGCGTCGCCGGCATCGGTCACGAGACGTGGAATATCTCCGAGAAGCTGGGTTTTGGCCGAGGCGCGCCCGTTGTCGTCAAAGAGATAAAGCATCCCCTCTTCGTGCCGGGGGTCGTAGGACAACATATTGAGGCCAGATCGGCCGAAATGCGCCTGAAGGCTCGCATTATCATGCAGGATATTGTTGTAAACTTGGCGTGCTCGATAGGCATTGGCGAAGTGAATCAGCCAATAGCGCCAACCATCGGGATTGTTGATGGAGAAAGGGCTGACATAAGGCGCACAAAGGCGGAAGGCATCGAAGACGATCTTCTCGGCTGTGCCTAGCCAATCTTTCCGGCTCATCGAATTTTCGAGCGCCTGAATGTCGCTCCCGGCCAGGCCGACATGGTCGAGCTGGGCACGCAGCTTCTCCGGCTGATCCTTCTGGAGGAACGCCAGAAGGGAACTGATGACGAAGGTGTAGAAAATCTCGGCCGCCGGATAGGAGTGCATGATGTCGAGAATCGTATTCCGTTCGACATGGCTGTGGCCGCATTGATCGAGATTGAAGATCACGCTTCGATAGCGGCCTTGTTCCAGGAACCGCTTGATCGTCAGATAGGCAGTCTCGAAAAATTCATTCAGATATTCGACGCGGAGATGCAGCTTGGGGCACGTCGCGGCGATGTCCGCCTGAAGCGGGGCCACATGGGTCTTCAGCAGTTCGATGGCGGCACGGTTGGCATCGTTGAAGACGAGAAGGCATTCGACCTCGATGGAGCCAAGCCCCTGCGCCGCGCGGTGTGTGTTCACCGCCTCGGTGGCGCGCTTCAGTTCTTCGATGAAAATCAGCGGCGAGCCCGATGTGCCGCATTGGTAACGGCCGCCGCCGGCAAAGCCGTCGACAATGGCGAGCCGGAAACGCTCTTGTTGCGGCAGTTTACAGCGAACGGTTAGATAATCGAAGACATATTCACGGAGAATTTTGTGCTTGCGCCGTGAATGATCTTCGAGTTTCGCGCCATCAGCCCATTCGTATCGTTTCTCGACCACACTATTCCCCTTGGTCGCATCGGGTCGTCATGCCACCGCTTGCGGCGCGGCGGGCATTTCATCCCAAGTCCTGCCGCGATATTCGCGGCCATTGGCTTTTTTCGATCGTTTCTTGTTGTCCTTGCCCCACGTTCCCCATTGCTTGAAGAAGAAGGCGGTGCCTGCTGACAAGCATTGAACATAGATTTCGTCGATCCATTCCTCACGGATAGGACGTGCCGATTTCCCGCTTTCTCCGCCGACAATAGCCCAATGAATGCCCTGAAGATTGACGGAGCCCACGGACCCGATCAGAGGCTCGAAGGAGATGAAGCGGATCGCGGCAGGCGCGGCACGCAGATAGTCGATCCTGTCGACGACGCTGGCATCCTCAATGCTGGTCCCGAGCCACACGTTAGGCAGCACCTCGCCGATCTTGCTCGCAACCAGTTCCGCCATACGTTCTGGCCGCTTGGTCAGGATCTGATAGTTGTGGCGGGGCGTTTCACGCATCACCTGCCAAACGTCGAAAATGAAGGCGTCGCTGACCCGTTCATGGAACAGGTCACTCATCGAGTTGACGAAAATCTTGCGGGGCTTGTGCCAGTTATGAGGAATAACGAGCGCGCTGCGGTCCTCGCGCACGACACCGTTCCAAACGGTGCGCCGCCCGGTCTTCCGGGTCAGGCCGGCATATTTTTCGATGTGCATCGCCTCTAGGCGCCTGGCCATCTCCATCGCATAGCAATGGGTGCAACCGGCTGTCACGATCGAGCATCCCGCAACCGGATTCCAAGTGGCGTCCGTCCACTCGATTTGAGTTTCAGCCATGGCACCCTCCCGCGCATTTTGCGACCAGCCTTGGCATCAGTTCCCCGCCCGCATTGGATTGATGAATTGGACGCCGGCGAAATCTTTTTCGTTGTCGGTCACGACCATACAGTCGTTGGCGCCGGCAACAGCGGCGATAATCATGTCCAGCCCGCTGCGAGGACGGCCTGCGGTCTTGCCCTCCGCCATCAGTCGCGCCCAGATCAGCCCCGCTTTGTCGTCGAAAGCGAGGACGCGCCCGGCGAACAGCGCCTGCGGCCCCTCGGCGCTGGTGAACCAGGCATCGAGAGCATCCCGCTTTTTGCCGCGCGGCTTTTCGAGAATGCCGCGCCGGATTTCGGCGACCGTCAAAGAGGCGATGAACAGGCTTTCATCGGCCTGTTCAGCCCACCAGGCGAGCAAACTCTCGGAAGGGTGCGGCTTGACGATGTTGCTGATGATGTTGGTGTCGAGGAGATAGCGTGTCACAAATCGACCCTGCGCCCTTGCTCGCGCGGACGCGCCAGATCGAGATCGGCGCCGACCAGCGGCGAGCGTCGTAACGCGGACAGAATACCACCCGACTTCGGCGGCTCACCGGCGACAAGGGCCTTGATCGCCTGCCGCGCCTGATCCGCTTCCGGCCCTTCCTCGTAGAGGCGGCGCGCAAGCGAACGGATCAATTCGCGGTCGGATTCCAGCGCCATCACCTCGAAGCGCCGGACGCCGCGCTGGGTCAGACGGGCGCGGTAGTTCTCGATCGCTCTTTTTTGTGCGGCATTGCTCATGGGCGGCCTCCGTGCTATATCAGGTTATATAACCATATTTTGCCTTGCAAACAAGGGATGTCAGCAATGGTGCATGACATGCGCGAGAAGGCCGGAAACTACGATGATGTCGCGCATCAGCGCCGGTATTTTCCATATGCTGCCGCGCGCCATGTCTCGCCAAAGCCCGCCGCGATAACCGGAATCCCTCTAAAGGCTTCCCATAACTCGCCTTTTAATTCAGTTGTTTATGAGAATTTCTGCGTGAATCCTGTGGGGTATGAACCCCGATGCACGCCAAACCAAGACGACGCGAAGCGAGCGCGAAGAGCTGCTCGAAGCCATGCTCGTCGATGCGTCGGAACTGACCTTCACGCCGCGCGGCGACCCGGACCCTCGTCTCGTTCAACTCGCCCGGATGCTCGGTCGGCAAATGGCGCGTCAGAACTTCGCAGCGCAAATGACCAAACGGGGTTCGACCGACTCCTGATGACGGGAGATGCCCCTTGAAAGTCGCCCTTTACGCCCGCTACTCCACTGACAATCAGCGCGACGCCTCGATCGAGGATCAATTCCGCATGTGTCGGTTGCGCGCGGCGAAGGAAGGCTGGCAGATCGTCGAGGAATACTCCGATCATGCGATTTCGGGCGCTTCGCTGCTGCGCCCTGGCATTCAGGCGCTGATTTCCGACGCCACGCGCGGCAAGTTCGATCTGATCCTCGCCGAGGCGATGGATCGCCTGTCGCGCGATCAGGAGGATATTGCCGGCTTCTTCAAGCGCATGTCCTATTGCGATGTGACGATCTTCACGCTGTCAGAAGGCGAAGTGTCGCATTTGCACGTCGGCCTCAAGGGCACGATGAACGCCCTCTTCCTGAAGGACTTGGCCGACAAGACACGGCGAGGGCAGCGCGGCCGCGTCGAGGCGGGCAAGTCGGGCGGCGGCAACGCCTACGGCTACGATGTCGTCAAAAAATTCGACGCCAACGGCGAGCCGATTCGCGGCGACCGCACGATCAACGAGGCGCAAGCTAAAGTGATCGAGCGGATCTTCCGCGACTACACGCTCGGCAAGTCGGCCAAGACGATCGCCTTCGCGCTCAACAAGGAAGGCATTCCGGCGCCGGGTGGCGGCGATTGGGGCTTCAGCACCATCAATGGCAACCCGAAGCGCGGCAACGGCATCCTCAACAATGAGATGTATGTCGGCAAGATCGTCTGGAACCGCCAACGGTTCGTCAAAGACCCGGACACCGGCAGGCGGCAGGCGCGGCCCAACCCGGAATCGGAGTGGATCACCCAGGACGTCCCGGAGCTGCGCATTCTCGATGACGACCTCTGGCAGGCCGTGAAGGCGCGGCAGGCAGAGAACAAGATCGAGCGCAACGAGAGTGGCGGCGCCGATATAGGGGCGATCAACACCCGCCGTCGTCCCAAATACCTGTTCTCGGGCCTGACCAAATGCGCCTGCTGCGGCGGAGGCTATTCGGCGATTTCGGCCACGCTGATCGGCTGCTCGACGGCGAGGAACAAGGGCACCTGCGACAACCGGGTGAACATTCGGCGAGACGAGCTGGAAAGCCGAGTGCTCAACGCGCTGCGCAACCGGATGCTCGATCCGAAGATCTTCGCCGAGTTTTGCGACGCCTACACGCAGGAGAGCAACCGACTGCGGATGGAAAGCCGTGCGAGCATTGCAGCCTCGCAATCCGAATTGGAGCGGATCGGGCGCGAGGAAGAGCGCCTGATGGACCTCTACCTCAAGGAAGCGATCTCGATCGACGCGGTGAAGGAACGTGGGGACAAGCTCAAAGCTCGGAAGGTTGAGCTGACCTCGTTCCTGGCGTCGGCCGAAGAGCCGCCTCCCCTCCTGCATCCAGCGATGGCGCTGCAATACCGACTTCGGGTGCAGCAGCTCTACGAGACGCTCCAGGACGATTCGGAGGAACGGCGGATCGAGGCGGCGGACGTGCTGCGCACGTTGGTCGAAGACATCATCCTGACGCCGGCGGACGGCAAGATCGAGATCGACGTTCGTGGCGATCTCGCTGGAATCCTTACGCTTTCCGTCAAAAAGCAAAACCCCGCAGCGGTTGCTGCGGGGTCGCAAGTAAAGATGGTTGCGGGGGCAGGATCAGATCATTCCTTGCGGCCCTCGCCGGTGAAGATGGTTGCGGGAGGGGGCAACCATCATAACTTGCGGACAGCCGAAGGCCGCCCCGTTGGGGCGGCCGACGTTGCCGAAGTTACCAAGCAAGTAAAGATGGTTGCGGGGACACGCAAGCGCGTTTGTTATAACTTCTGGCCGGGGAGACCTCCGCTGGCCGCCAACGAGGTCCAAAATCCCCATCAACTCGCCGCGTAGGACAGCTTCGACGGCTCCTCGCTTCTCGCCGGGCTTGAGGACCACCTCCCCGACCAGCGAACGGATGTCCTCCCGCGCCTCCGCGTTGGCCTCCGGCTCCGCCAGCGTCTCGGTCAGACGGACGACCTTCGCCCGATACAGTTCGGCGATATTCGGGTGGACATCCGGCACATCGGCCGGTGCCTCGGCCAGCCGCGCTTCAATCGCTGCCTTCTGCTGCTCAAGCTCGCTCATGCGCGCCTTCATGGCAGGCTGGTACATGCCATCCTCGATAGCCGCCATGATACCCTTGATGCCGCGCTCGATCTTTTCCAGGGCACGGCGATCGACCTCTGCCTCTGCGCGCCGCTCGTAGTTCTGGCGGTTGGTCTCTTCGGCATAGACGCGCACGGCATCGGCAACAGCCTCGGGAGAAACCATCTTTTCGGTCAGCCCGGCGAGGACGCGCCGCTCGATGTCGTCGCGCCGGACCGTGCGGCCATTGTCGCAAATTCCCTTGCGGAAATGGCTGAGGCAGCCGTAGCGGTCGTTGACGACAATGCCGTATTTGCCGCCACAGCAGCCGCAGGTGAGCAGACCGGACAGCAGGAAGGCCGGGCGTCGCAGGCCGTTCAGCCGTTTCGTGCGAGCGGCGCGAACGCCGATCGTCGTCGCTTCAAACTGCTTCGCCAGCTCCGCCTGACGGGCCTTCGCAGCCTGCCACAGCTCGTCATCGACGATGCGCAACTCCGGCACCTCGGTCCTGATCCATTGGGCTTCGGAGTTCGGCCGGGATACCCGTTTGCCGGTGTTCGGGTCCTTGATGAACCGCTGCCGGTTCCACACCAGGACCCCGGCATAGAGTTCGTTATTGAGGATGCCGTTGCCCCGGCAGGCGTGACCCCGGATCGTCGTATCGCCCCAGGTGTGGCCGAACGGACCGGGGATGCCGTCCTTGTTCAAATCGGTGGCGATGGCGCGAGGCGACCGGCCAACCGCGAACTCCCGAAAGATGCGGCGAACGACGACCGCCTCGGCCTCGTTGATCGTCCGCTCGCCACGGATCGGTTCACCTTCGCTATCGGTGCGTTTCACAACGTCATAGCCGTAGCAGAGGCCGCCACCCGCCTTCCCCTTCTCGACCCGCCCGCGCAGACCGCGATGGGTTTTCGCCGCCAAGTCCTTCAGGAACAGGGCATTCATTGTGCCCTTCAAGCCGACATGGAGTTCGGAAATCTCGCCTTCGCTGAGGGTGACGATCTGTACGCCCGCGAAGCGCAGGTGCTTGAACAGCGTCGCCACGTCGGCCTGGTCGCGAGAAACCCGGTCCAATGCTTCGGCAAGGACGATCTCGAACTTGCCTCTCTGTGCGTCCTGCAATAGCGATTGGACGCCGGGTCGCAGGATGACGCTCGCGCCGGAAATGGCGGCGTCCTGATAGGTTGCGACAACCTTCCATTTCTCCCGCGCGGCCTGCTCGCGGCAAATGCGGAACTGATCCTCGATCGAGGCCACACTCTGATTGTCAGTCGAGTAGCGAGCATAAAGCGCAACTCTCGTAATCGTCATCGTGCCTCCTCCGATCCTTCTTCCGCGTATTTCAATCAGGCGACACGCAAGCGGTCGTTGTCGCCGTAAGGGTCGATTTCGACGACGATCTTCTCGATTGTCGCGCTCGGAGCCTTGCGACGGCCATCCAACGTCATCGTGACGAAGCCCGCAGCTTCCAGTTTCGCCAGCGTCCGCGTCAGGTTCGGCTGCGCGCGTCCCGACAATTGCACCAGCTCGGCGACCGATTGAGGCTTGTGGTCGCGGATCAAGGCGAGGAGGCGGCGATTCTCCGGCGTCAGCAACCGCACCAGAGCATCGATGGAATTGAAGCTGGGCTTCCCCGCATCGTCCGGCGCCGGCTTCTCGCCACGGGCCACGGCCTTCATCTCGTCCCGCAGCGACCGAAGGCTCTGAACCTTATAATTCGTCATTCCGACCTCCGGGTCTCTTCGACCTCGACAACCGTCGTTGCAATTCCATGTTCGTCCAACACCCGTTCGACCTCGTTGAAGAAATCGTCGATCAGGGTTTCCACGTTTTTGAAGTGATAGGGACGCCCTGGGTCGTTCTCCGTCCGGTGCCAATGATCGTTCGTCCGCGGACGCTGCTTGAACCGCGAGCCAACTGCCGGGACGCCATGTGCGTTGTCGAACCCCACCAACCGCCGGCCGTCCGGTGCGTGCAGCGTGAAGGAATAGGACAAACCATGCGGACGCTCATCGGCCGCCTCGACACGCTTAACCTCGAACTTGATCCAATAGCCTTCTTCGAGATGATGAATGCGCCCGTCGAAGGCCAGCAGGAACTCAAGCTGGTATTCCGGTATGGCATCTTCCATATCATATCCGCCCATGACAATATAATCTCCTGACTCGCCCGTCAAGGCTCCCCTGAGCTGCCCTCAAGCGAAGCCGCACATCGTCTATCGGCGCGGCTTGTTGTCGTTTGCAGCGTTCGGGTTTCGGGCTCTCGCGTGCTCTCGGGCAAGTTGCCGGCCAATCGCCTGGGCGATACGCAGAATGCGCGGATCAATTGGCTTAGGTGTTTCTCCGCCGTTGTCGTTTGCCGGCTGTCCCGCCTCCCCTTTCAGGCGTTTCTCCTGTTCCATGACGACACCTCCGGCGTTCATGCGTCGGTTGGCCGGCGCCGGCTCCATACGAGCTGTGCCGTGTTGCCGTCTTCCGATGGAAAAAGCGCGGCGCTGATCGGCTCGGTCAGGTTGGGATCGTCGAGCCTGACGCGGTAATAGCTCTTGGGGTTGTCGCCGCCGGATCGCGCCTCCCAGGCATCGCCGGCGCGGGACTGGCCGACGAATACCCGGAAGGCCGGGGCGTTGTCGCTGTCGCGGTTGTCGTTGGGCACGAAGCGCAGCTTCGTATTGATGGTCAGCGTGTGGATGGTGCCCGTCCAGCCGCCATCCTTGGCGGGCGTAAAGGTGCCGATCGAAGACATGGCCTAACTCTCCGTACTGGTTGATGAGGGTGGTTGCGATGCCGGACGCCGGCCGCGGCGCGGGCGCTCGGGTTCGGCCGGCGCGGGGTCGAGCGGCGTCTCCTTCAGTGCCTTGGCAAAGCCCTTGTCGCTGCCGAGGAAAGCGTCGAGCATGAAGGGGATCAGTTCGGCGACAGACTCCGCCTGGCCGTAAGCGGCACGATAGAGGCCGGCATATTGGCGGAGCGCCTGGTTCAGCTCGGGCGAGACGGTGACGGTGATCCTGACCGGCGTCCGGTCGGGCAATTTCGCGAGCTTCAATTCGGGCATGACACGCCTCCTCAGCCCTGGCCCTGATAGGGTCGGAGCACCAAATCTCTGTGAACGATGACGCGCAACGGCCAACCGGGACGGACGGTGATGGTGGGCTGAATATTGAGGTCCTTCTCAACGATGCGCTGGCCGGCCATGTTGGTGCTCTCAGCCGTCGATTCGCGGATCGCCTGAATGAGATTGCTCTGATTGCCGCCGAAGGTGACTTGGCCGCCGACGCCGAGCAGTGTGGACATCGCGATGCCTTTGAGCAGCGTCCAGGTGTGATAATCGACCTCGTCCTCAA
>JAJYAH010000249.1 GCA_021779635.1 Pseudomonadota bacterium
CAGCCTCAGAGGCTGGACACCTCGGGATGTATCATTTCGCGTCGGCCGCCGTGTCACGCGCCGGCTGCTCGATCACGGGCGCTTCGCAGACATAGATGAATTCGGTCGCGCCGCCGTGAACAATCTCTGTTTGGTGCTGGCCATCGCTGTAGAACTCCGGAAACTTCGAAGAGCACCTCCTAATGAGGTGACGAACCGCGCGCTCCGCCAGCTCATGGATGAGCGCATTAAACTTCCCAGCCGCGGTGGTTGGGATGACACGCAAGCATCACTTGACGCGATCACGGCAGCCCTGGAGGGCGCGTTACGGAACGGCTTATGCTCATATGATCAGGCCATTATGCTGCTTTCTCGGTACTTGCCCACTGAACCTCCAAGAGGTTTGCCGTCGCGATACTCAAACGCAAGATTCCCGTTACTAAGAGGGTATTGCTTGCGAGCTGCTCTGCTCGGGCAGGACATTACGCTGATTGATCTTGCGCACGCTGAACTAAAGACTGAAATCGAAAAGAAGAACCAGAATTCAACGTCACGGGACCTTCAGGAATTCCAAGAAGACATTGGCGCGCTATTACCGTGGCATAAGCTCTGGGCTGCTGTCCTGCTTGATCGCGTCAAGAGGGAAGCCATCGCAGGCGAAATAGAAAAGACCCGCGAGGCGTCGGCGAAAGCAGAGAGAATTCACTATCGGGATGAGTCCCACACGTCGGATGAAATAGCGCTTCTATGGATGGATATCCTGCACCTGACCGATACGGCGGATGCCAACGCGTTGGCTGCTTTAAATGATTGGAAGGATAAGCTCAAACGCCCACTGTTTACGCCTACACTCAACGAGCTCTGCCGCCTATGTGCGCAGAGGGACGATACGAAATTCGCTGCTCTCGCTTATGCTGCAGAGTCGTTCGCTCTAACGAAGGACGAGCGTTCAAGCGCCGAGTCGAAATCAGAAGGCTACCTTGAAGTAGCTCGCGCGGTCCTGACCACGAGCAAAGCCGACGCTAAAGCTTACTTCGACGAAGCCGTGGCGGTTGCAAGCAAGATCGGCGACGAAAACCTGGTGCGCTGGGATGCCATTCTCGATCTTGCAGATCGAGCTTCGCGGTTGGACCGGCCGGTTCCAGCGATTGCTTACCAATTCTCGCGCTGCGCGGAGTTAACATACGACTACGTCGATCGCGACAAACATTTCAACTGGGAAGATACTGTTGTAGCGCTCTGTGGGCTATGTCCGTCTTCGGCCGTAACCATTTTGAGCCGGTGGCGAGATCGAAAATTTGGCCGGCCCGGGCGCTTACTGCCCGTGGTCGTGAAAGACTTGATCGGACGCAACGTCATCGATCCGCGCGACACCCTGCCTTTGATCGGATTTCGTGCGGAATGGAACTACGGTGAATTGCTCGGCACCGTTTTGGCGAAATGCGAAAACCATTCTGAGAAGACCCTGATGAGCAGGGTTCTCTATCGCTATGCGCAACTCTCCGGCGTTGGATCCTCTTCCAGCCTGGAAAAGATTCGTGTGGTTACCGCCGAACATAAAGTGACATTGGATTGCCTGGAGCAGGCCATAGCCTTCTCCGCCCAGCAAGAAGAGGCGCGCAAGAGAGAAGCTGATCTCGATGAGATCATAGCGGCCTCGACCGAGGAACCGCCCGCACGGGATTGGAATGGAATCTTCGCGGCCAAGGACCTGACAACGGCTGACGGTATCGCGCAGGCCTACGTGGCATTCAGGCGCACCGATACGCCTTGGGATCACAAGGCGTTCTTTGCGGAGGCCATGCGGCGAGTGCCGGTAGGATCAGAACCCGGCTTTGTCGAAGCTATCGCCGCAACACCGGAATTTGGCCTCTACAGCCTTCGGGATTTTCTGGGACAGATACCGGAGAATTGGAAGGCCCGTCCGGCCATAACTCGTTCTCTGGCAAACACGGTGAAAGTGCTTTGCCGCCGTTACTGCATGGCCGTGAAGAAAAGCCGCTACTACGAGGTGTTTCCATTTGATCTGGTATCCAGCCAAGCCGGCTTGGACGAAGCGAATATTGCTGACGTAGTCCTGTCCGCAATCGGTGAAACACCTGATCACATCGAAACCGCCCGTCTGTTTTCGCTGGTGGGGCTCATCGCGACCAAATTGTCGCCGGATGAAGCATTGGAGGTTCTGACTTTTGGCCTCGATCTATTCAACACTGTTTTGGAGGACAAGGATGGTGACGGACCTTGGCGAACAGAACTTTCACCGCCGAATGACGTTCGGAAATCAATAGCAGGCTATATTTGGGGAGCCCTGGCAGCGCCCGCAGCCGTTCTAAGATGGGAGGGTGCTCATGCAGTCCTCGAAGTCTGCTGCTTGGGGCGAAGTGATGTTCTTGCACATCTGATAAAGATAGCTGCGACAAAAGAAAGTGGTCCCTTCGCAGATGCAAGGTTGCACTTCTATAGTCTTCATGCGCTTCAATGGCTGCTAATTGGATTGGCTCGTGCAGCACTGGACGCTCCCAACACGATCGCACCGCACGCCCAACAGCTTGTTGAGTGGGCATTGAATGACCGGCCCCACGTGGTCATTCGGGGATTTGCCGCGCGCTGCGCTCTTCAACTCATCGCGAGCGACAATTTAAAGGATGAGGGTGGGCTTTCGGATCGTCTAAGGGATGTAAATAGATCGCCTCTGGCGGTTGTCGAGTCGAAAACCTATGAACGCAACAATACGCGCAGACAAGAGACGACCGAACTTACCGGCGACGATCGATATTATTTCGGCCTAGATATCGGACCCTATTGGTATGATCCACTCGGCCGCGTGTTTGCGTTGTCACAAAGCGCGATCGAGGCCGAAGCATTGCAGGTCATCAGAAACGATCTAGCTTTTACAGCGACCGGGCGATGGGATGAGGATGAGCGCGCCCGGCGCAAGCTTTATGAAGAACGACACACTTACCATTCACACGGCTCCCACCCCAGGACCGACACCGTTCATTTCTATCACGCCTATCATGCGTTGATGATCGTTGCAGGGCGACTATTGGCAAGCACACCGACGCATCGCAATCCGGAGTACGGTGAAAATGATGAGTTGCGTGAGTGGCTTTCGCGGCACGACCTAACGCGTACCGATGGCCGCTGGCTTTGGGATCGGCGCGATCCTGAACCCTTTGACAGAGGTGAATGGCGGGACCGAGGCAAGGAACATCCTGACCGCCTCGCTGTAACCGATAGCGACTTCGAGAAAGCCCTGCGTACCGGCGATGTGCTAAATCTCAGGGGTCATTGGACAGAAGCGGATGACCGAAGAGAACAGTCGACGCACATCTGCAGTGCGTTAGTTGTGTCGGATAAATCCGAGGCGCTGCTACGCGCGCTGACTACGTCAAAGGACGTGCACCACTATCTAATTCCCGACGCAGACAACGAAATGGAAATCGACGCACCGGGATTCGAGCTAAGGGGTTGGGTCGTCAGTGACACCTATGGAGCAAGGCTTGACGAACGGGACTTCTGGGCTGGCGGGGTTTCTTTTCCTCCACCGAGACCTGCCCCGTTCGTCATCGAACTGATGGAGCTGACGACAGACGCTGATCTGCGCTTCTGGAAGGACAAAAGTGGCGCCCAGGTCATCGAAACTGAAGTTTGGGGTCACTTCGATGAAGCGAAAGAACATGAGCGCAGCAACCCTAATCAGGGTAGTCGCCTCAAGGCGACCATGCCATTTATTACAAATATGTTGGCGAAACTAAATCGCGACCTCATTATCGAAGTCCAAATCGGGCGGAGGCGTCGCTACCAGCCTTATGAAAGAAGTCTTGACGACGATGATGAACGGGTAGCAACACAGGCCAAACTCTATCTACTCAATCGCGATGGAAAAATCAGCACAATCTGAAAAGGTGTTGGATCTCGGCCGCAAGCTCGTTGACGAGCTGGGTCTGGTCGACTCCAACGATACGCTTGGCCGATGGATGGCCCATCACGTCGCCGACCTAATACTCAAAGCTGAGAACGCCACAGGAAGCGACAAGGTCACGGCTGAGACAGAAGCTTTCGATGCAATCTTAGCCTTGTGGAAGCACCGTTCAGAATTTCCACACGGTAAGCGACCATACGAAGAATTAGAGCCGGTCATGCGAACCGTAGCAAGCCTTGATCCGGAGGACGATACACCGCGCTACTACCGCATGATTCGCCCCCCGAAGGATGAAGCGGCGGAAACATCCGACCAGGAAAAATGGCTTCGTTTAGCTGAAGGCATGGATTACATGGCGAAGGAGCTAATTGGATTTTGCCTTGCAGAGGCCGCCGCAACTGCACTCGACAGATCGAAGGAATGGATGAAGCGTGCCGACGGAATCGGCGACGAAGGTTCGTACGAAATCACCATACGTTTTTTATCGAGAATTGAGGAGTCGAATAAGCCCCCTGATCCCCACGCTGAGCAGCGAAAAATGCTCGCTGACAGAATCAAGCGGATGCAGGCATTCATGGGGCTTGCAGAGTCTGTCGTAACGACACTTGCAAAACGTCTCGAAGAACTTCCGGCAGTGGAACATCCTGCGGGTCCGGAAGGGACTGCTTTGTCTGCGCCTCCGATGTTCCCCGACCCATTCGAGGACGACTAGCTTGTAAGTCGGGACCGGTACAAAGTCGCCAGCGAACTATTGGAGACCTTCAAGATAACGCGCGATACGGCAGTGCGTCAGTTTGGAATTTCACTGCTTGTCATGTTCATCAGCATCCTCGTCGATCATCTCGCGCGACAACTCGATGCGCTTGGCAATCCAGTTCCCCACCAATAACGCTAGAATCCCGGTCGGCAGAAGTGTTGAAATCGGCAACTCTTTCGGGCGATCATCTTTTGGGAAACCGAACCAGATTGTCGCTGCCCCAAACAACGAATTGATGCCTATCATCAGCAGAACAAAGACTGCGATCCATCCGACCCCACGCACTGCGCGTGCCAGCCAGGAATCCCCGCGGATCCAAGGTTCTTGTTCGGCGGTGAATTGGTGAACCACGCGATATTCGTGGATATGATGTTGAGGCGCCCGCGCCTTCCACAGCGTGACAATTGCGGCGAGCACTGTGCCGCCAACGCCTATTACGGCTCCAACTATCGTGGCCGTCGCCTGATCCACAAACTATCCTTGGATTTTGAATCGACCGCGCACTATATGCCGAAGGACGCGCAGCGCAAGGCAGAGAATGGAATGTTGACAGGGTGAGATCATCCGGTCCGCGTCAGCCGACACGCAGCTGCGGAATTCGATCTGCGCTGCGATCTCAAACGCGCCCAATCTTTTTTGGGGAATTGGTTGCGGGAGGGCGCAACACCCGATCGCTGCGAAACGCGGGCCAAAACGCGAACGGCGTCCCTTCCGGGACGCCGTCGCAAGTATCGCAAGAATCAGTGGTTGCGGGGGCACGCAACACCCGATTCTTGCGATTGGTCGAACGTGAAATCCCCAGGCTCGCGGCATAGTATATAAAGTATCGATGGACGGGCGGCGAGCCAGATTCACCCGGCCGCCGTGGTCATAGCACTACTACCGAGCAAAGCGTGCCAATCGACGGCGAATCTCGTGACCCGGCAGTCGGCATCGAGGATGCGCAAAGAGAGTGCTTAGCCCCTCGTGCAATCTGTCTAGGGCCACATGGTTGCCATCGGCGAACTGGTCGAACAACCAAAGCACGCCATGCATCTCGATCTGCTCCTCCAGTGCGAGTTCCCGCAATCCTCCGTCGCCAGTGAGTAGTGTCCATTGGCGGGATTCAGCAATGGCGAAGGCGAACGTGTCTGGGATCGAAAGTCTTGCGTTTTGGCGTCGAACGGTGGTCGCTCGGGTAAGCTCCGCCGGTGTCAGGATCTCGACCCGGAGTCCCAGCGCCGTTAGTTGCTCGCCGAGAGGGCCGGTGAGTTCTCGGGCATAGAGGAGGTCCGGAACCACAAACTCAAACGGCAGCAAAAACATCTCTTCGAGGAGCCGACTTCGCTCCAGATCAATTAGCACGGATGTGTCGGAGACGAGGATGGGCACGATATCAAGCCGCCACCTGATCCAACCGGGCGTCTAATTCTCGCAAAGAGATTCCGAGCAATTCGGCAGCGCGCGACTCGCCGATGACGCGCTCAGCGAGCGCCCGGTAGCAAAGCCGCTCGAAGCGTTTCGGCTCTTCGAGCTCGGGTAGCATCGTTTCAGGCTCCTCGAATGGCGCCTTTCTCCACCCGCGCTCCGTAAAGACCTTGAACAGACGAGCAAAGGCGGCCTGATTGATAATGCCAAGATCCTTGCAGCGATACGTCAGAGCTTGAATGCTCACACCAAAGCGCTTTTTCAAAACGACGAGTTCACCGATGCTGATCGATGAGCGATTGGCGCCGATTTCCGCTCGCAGAACATCCGCCGGCATCAAGAAGGCGCCGGCGAAACGATGCGCGGCCTTCTCCCCGTCGACGCCGCCAGATGGCGCGATCACCATATGGCCGAGCTCATGGGCAAGGTTGAAACGCTTCCGCTCAGACCACGTGCTACGCTTGATGACAATGACGCGTGCGGCATTGCGGTCCTTGCGTCGCACCTTTGCGGCAAGCCCATCAATATCGTCGAGATCAAGCGACAGGATCTTAATACCGCGCTCCTCCAACAATTCGGCAAGCTGCGGAATGGGGTCGTTGCCGAGCCCCCAATCGTCCCTAACCGACCGGGCCGCATCCTCGGCATCGCGCATGTCAGCGACCGGGTGGGGAGCGCTTCGTGGCTGCTCCCAGTCGACGCTACGCATTTGCAGTAGGTCTTCAACCGTCAGATAGCGTTCAAGCATGTGAATCGCTCGGGCCTCCAGCGCGGCCTCCTCGCGGGACGACGTGCCTGCTCTCTTGCGGAAGTCCACCCCTTCTAGGGCAAGCTCGTCTTCGACGAGGAGATATTCCTCCGTGACATTGAGGGCAGCCGCCAGCGCCATCAGGACGCGCGAACTCGGCATGTCCTCATCTCTCTCATATTTTCCAATGGCTTGGGCCGAGACGATGCCGCCCATGACGTCGGCAAGCGCACGCAGCGACAGGCCCGACGCCGACCGGGCTACTTTAAGCTTGCTTCCGATCATGGTGGCCTCCTTGCGATCTTCGGTTTACAAGAATAGAATATAGAGTGCGTTTTGTAAACTGAAACCCCTTGAAAACGGTTAAATCGCTTCCCACATGAGCACCTAGCGAAGAAATTTTCTGGCTTTGTAAACCGGATGGCGAAGCGGCGCGGGACTGGATCGCCAGTCCAGGACGGACAATGGGACAGGCGCCGAGCGAGAAAGGTCGGGACGATGGCGTTGAATAATACGCAGTTGTGCTACTACGACAGCAATGTCCTGCGCCTACCGTCGGACAAGCGGAAAGAATATCACGAACAGGTGGATCGCCTGATCGTCGAACTGTGCAAGAGCGTCCGCGACAAGACCGAAATCAAGATCACCAAGGTGGTAAAGGCAGGTTCGTTCGCGAAATATACCATCCTGCGCAAAACCAGCGTCGATCCGGTCGATGTCGATGTTGTGTTCTACATTTCCGGCCGCGATGCGGACAAGGAAACTCTCGATAGCCTCAACAACACCATCTATGACCTGCTGATCAAGCAATATCCAAGCAAGTCGGTCGAAGATTTTGAGATACAGCGCAAGGCGGCGACCGTCACCTTCGTCGGAACGGGCCTCAGCGTTGACATCGTGCCGGTGATCGAGGATGCGAACCGCCCCGGCTATGGCTGGCAGTTCGACATCCATGATGGTTCGAAGATCCAGACCTGCGCGCCGTGCCAGATCAAATTTGTTCGGGACCGCAAGAAACAGGACGGCGACTTCCGCACGCTGGTGCGCATAGCCAAGAAATGGCGCAATCAGGCGGAGATCAAGCCGCTCAAATCCTTCGCCATTGAACTGATCATGGCCCATATTCTCGCGACGCAGGGCAGTTCTGGAAGCATCGAGCAGCGGTTCCGAAATTTCCTTCTCTACATCGCCCAGTCCGGTCTCAAGGATGAGATCAGCTTCCCCGAGAATGCGGCGCCGTTCGCGACCTTCTCCGACCCGGTAGTCATTCTCGACCCAGTCTACAGCCTGAACAACGTGACCAGCCGGATTTCCGAAACCGAGCGAGAGGAAATCATAGCGGCTGCCGAGGCGGCCTGGGAGACGGCCAACTACGCATCAGCAAAAGACGACAATGAGGTCTGGAAGGAACTCTTCGGCCCTCGCTTTAAGACGGAGGACTGAGGATGAGCCAAACCAGAACCGCAAGCGCATCGCAGACCTACACGATGGCAGACATCGAGGAGGTCGTCCTCAATGTGAAGGCTGATCTTGTCATGATTGCCGACAGTACCCAGGGCTGGACCGCCGAGAAAGCGCGAGACTACGCACACGATGTAGAGGCTCTCGCCAAAGCTGGATACCTCAAATATGTGGACGTTACCTTGTTCAGCAACAGCGTAGAGATGAAGGCCGTCCGGTTCAATGTCGACACGGACGCCGGCTCTCTTACGACCAATCGGCCAGGCGGCGTACTTTGGCCAAAGCTCGCCAACCCATATCTCCGCATCATCCTTGGTTACACTGACGACTACACCAGTGCGGCGCGGGAAACGATGAAGGGTAAACTGAAAATTGGATGGACGCCGACCAACGAAGACGCCAGCCATTCCAGTCTGACGTCGTCTGGCGGCCGTAACTACGCCAGCAACAGCTACGGTATGCAGCGGAAGGATTGGGCAGCGTGAGCCAGCCGAGTATTTTTGATAGCGAGACACCTCT
>JAJYAH010000250.1 GCA_021779635.1 Pseudomonadota bacterium
GCCGAATTCGTGTTCGAGTTGGTCCTGCGAGACCAGATAGGCCGGGCCGCCGAAGCTGAGCGCATAGATGGTTCCGCCGCCAGGCGGGACGATCGCAGCTCCGACGGCATTGATGTCCTTGCGCCATTCGCCCATGGAAACGCAAAAGCCACGCTCGGCGACGTCGCGGATCGAGGTTTCGATCGACCGTTTGATCAGCGGCCAGTCCTCGCCATATTGCCAGCGGATGGCATCGAGGATGCCATTGCGCTCGTCCTCGGAAATCGCCGCCAGATAGGCCTTGCCGAGCGAGGTAATGGCCATTGGAACCCGCGAGCCGGGCGCTAATCGCAAACCGACCAGACCGTGTCCTTCGCAGGTTTCGACATTGAGCATCATCAATTTGGCGCGGAGTGCGAGCCCAATGTGCAAATTATGCGTGTCCGCGAGCTTCTGCATGATCGGCCGCGCCACCCGGCGGATATCGAGGTTGGCGAGCGCGGCATAACTCAGCGTCAGCGTACGCCCGCCCAGCTCATAGGTTCCCAGCCGGCTGTCGTAGGACAGGTAACCCAACTGGGTCAGGGTATGGGTGATGCGCGAGATGGTCGGCTTTGGAAGTTCGGTCCGCCTCGCAAGCTCCAGATTGCCCAGTGCGCCGTCGCCCGCCCTGAATGCGCTGAGAACCTCGAGCCCTCGCGCGAGCGCGGTGACGAACAGCCGCCCGCCTGCGTCGTCCGCAACCTCGCCCTTGTCCGCGGAGCGCGGCCGACGCGAAGCGCGCTGCAGCAGCAGGCGCGCACTCTTCTTCTTGGCCCGCTCGTCGATGGCGGAGGAGGCGCGGCCAAGCGGCTTGGCAGGACGCGAGCCGTCTGCCTTCTTCTTGCCGGCCGGGCTTCGCCCTGCCGGACCGGCCCCGCGCCCCTTGTCATTGCTCATCGCGTAACCCCTTGTTTGGCGCCCGCGGTCCGGATGCGAATGCGCGCCGCGATTCTCGCCATCGCGATCGACCGAATACCAGTTTGTTGCACCGATGTCGCTCGGTTGCCGCTCGCGACCATATTGCGAAAATCATTTTCGCATATTGCCATAACGTGGTCCGCATGGCAATTTTGCGCGCTCAATCATAAAGGAAACGCCCACGATGCCAATCGACCCGGAAGCGCTGCGGCAATGGCCGATTGCCGAAATCGAGCACACCTACGCCGCGCGCGACACCATGCTCTATGCGCTCGGCCTCGGCTGCGGCGCGGATCCCCTCGACGAGAATCAGCTTCGGTTCGTCTATGAAGGCCGGTTGCAGGCATTGCCGTCGATGGCGGTGGTCCTGGGCTATCCCGGGTTCTGGATCGGCGACCCCGCCACCGGCGCGGATTGGAAGAAAGTGCTGCACGGCGAGCAGGTCATTGAAATCTTCAAGCCGTTGCCGGCGGCGGCGACGGTGATCGGCAAGTCGCGCGTCACCGGCCTGTTCGACAAGGGCAAGGACAAGGGCGCCGTGCTGGTTTCGGAACGGGACGTCGTCGACAAATCCACTGGAGACGTGCTCTGCCGCTTGACGTCGACCACCATGCTGCGGGGTGATGGCGGCTTCGGAGGCCCGTCGGGTCCGTTGCCGGCGCCACACCCGTTGCCCGACCGCGCTTCGGACCTGACCGTCAGTATCGACACGCTGCCGCAGGCCGCACTCATCTATCGTCTCTCCGGCGATTATAATCCGCTGCACGCCGATCCCGCCGTGGCGCGTAGCGGCGGATTCGAAAAGCCGATCCTGCATGGGCTCTGCACGTTCGGCGTGGTCTGCCGCGCGTTGCTTGATGCGGTTTGCGGCAACGATCCGTCGAAATTGCGCAAGATGCAGGTCCGCTTCAGCGCGCCGGTCTTTCCGGGAGAAACCATCGTGACCGAGTTCTGGAAGGAGCCGGGCGGTGTGGTCTCGTTCCGGGCCAAAGTGAAGCAGCGCGACCTCGTGGTCATCAACAACGGCCGGGCCGAGGTGGCGGCTTGAGCCGCCACTTCGATCATTGTCCGAGGCCGCTCAAATCCGGCGGTTGGATTTCTCCCAATACGGATCCCGCAGGCGCCGCTTGAAGATCTTCCCCGAATCCTCGCGCGGCAGGCCAGCCTGCAGCGCGATGTGCCGGGGTATCTTGTAGTCGGCCAGCGCCGCTCGCAGTTGCGCGCGAATGGTGTCGGGATCGATGGTGGCGCCGGGCTGGGGTTCGATCACCGCCATCAGGGCTTCGCCGAAGTCGTCGTCCGGGATGCCGAACACCGCGCAGTCGTGGACGCCGGGGAGGGCGTGCAGCGCCGCTTCGATCTCGGCCGGGTAGATATTGACGCCGCCCGAGATCACCATGTCGCGCTTGCGGTCGGAAATGAAGACATAGCCGTCTTCGTCGATATAGCCGACGTCGCCGCTGGTGATGAAACCGTCGCGCTCGATCTCGATCCGCTTCTCCGGCTTGTTGTGATAGCTGAAATCCGGGCTGCTGGTGGAGCGCGAGTAGATCTCGCCGATGGTTCCGCGCGACAGAACGTTGCCGGCATCATCGAGAATCCGCAGCAGGGCGCCGTCCAGGATGCTGCCGACCGTGCCCGGCTTCCTGAGTGCATCTTCCGGTGCCGCGTAAGTCACGGCGCCGGTTTCCGTGCTGCCGTAATATTCGTGGATCACCGGTCCCCACCATTTCATCATGGCCTGTTTGACGTCGGGCGGACAGGGCGCGGCCGCATGCACGATGTGACGCAACGCGGAGACGTCGTATTTCTCGCGGACCGCAGCCGGCAATTTCAGCAGGCGGACGAACATCGTCGGCACCATGAAGATGGTGTCGATGGCTTGTTCCTGAACCAGCCGGAGAAGTTCTTCCGCGTCGAACCGCGGCATCAGAAACAGCGCTCCGCCGAGACGCCCGGCACGCAGCGCGAAAACGTTGGGCGCGGAGTGATAGAGCGGTCCCGGCAACAGCGCTCGCACGCCCGGCTTCAGGCCATAGACGCGCGCCCGCATCGCCTCGGCGGCTGCAGCCTGTGCGGGAGTTGGCGCTTCCCGGCGTACGCCCTTGGGCTGCCCGGTGGTGCCCGAGGTGTAGATCATGCTCTGCGGCTGCGGCAGTTTCGGGCCGTTATACGGCTTTTGCCGGCTCATCCAGGGTTCGAGATCCTCCGCGCCGTGCGGCAGGCCGCGGCGCGCGGGATCGATCCGGTAGGCGTCCGCTATCTCCGGCGGCGTCGGAACGCTGAGCAGGGTCATGTCGCCGGGGATAACGTCGCCCAGCGCATTCAGGAGATCGGCGTGGCCGATCAGCACGCGGGTTCCGGTATCCTTCAGAATATAATCGACTTCCTCGGGCTTGAAGTGCCAGTTGACCGGCACTGCATAGGCTCCCAGCAACATGACCGCGTAGCTCACCTCGAGAAAGGCAATGTCGTTTCGCATCAAGATGCAAACGCAGTCACCCTCGCTGACGCCGAGGCCTTGCAATCCACCGGCGATCAGCAGCGCCCGTTTTTCGACTTCATCGAAGCCTCGCTTGCGTGAACCGCTGATGATGCCGGTGGATACGGTCATGAGGATCTCCCGTCGCGCGGGCTTGTGTGCCCATCTCTGGTGAATCCTGCCACGTGGATATCGGGCAGGGTGGTTATTGCAGGCCTGGCGTTCTCAGCGGCACGCCTCACGGCGCCGGCGCTACAGCGACCGCGCAATGAGTTCGCGCATGATCTCGTTGGAGCCGCCATAGATCCGGCGCACGCGGGCGTCGGCATAGGCGCGGGTGATCGGGTATTCGAGCATGTAGCCGTAGCCGCCATGCATCTGCACGCATTGGTCTACCACCCGGCATTCAAGCTCCGTCAGCCAGTATTTGCACATCGCGGCGGCCTCGACGTCGAGCTTGCCGTCCAGATGAAGCTCCATGCAGCGGTCGAGGAAGACCCGGCCGATCTGGATTTCGGTCTTCATCTCGGCGAGCTTGAACCGGTTGTGCTGGAATTCCGCCAGCGGCTGGCCGAACGCCTTGCGCTGTCGCGTGTAGTCGAGTGTCCATTCGAGCGCCGCCTCGGCGCCGGCGACCGCGGTGATGGCGACCAGCAATCGTTCTTGGGGAAGTTCGTTCATCAGGCATCGAAAGCCGCGGCCTTCCTCGCCCAGCAGGTTGCCGGCCGGCACCCGCACATCGGCAAAGAACAGCTCGGACGTGTCCTGCGCCTTCATGCCGAGCTTTTCGAGGTTGCGGCCGCGCGAGAAGCCCGGACGGTCGGCCTCCACCAGAAGAAGGCTGATGCCCTTGGAGCCGCCGCGCGGATCGGTCTTGCAGGCGAGGATGACGAGGTCGGCGAGCTGACCGTTGGTGATGAAGGTCTTGGATCCATTGACGATGAAATCGTCGCCGTCGCGGATGGCGGTGGTGCGGATCGACTGCAGATCGCTGCCCGCGCCGGGCTCCGTCATCGCCAGGGCGACAATGACTTCACCTGTCGCCATCAGCGGCAGCCATTGCCGCCGCTGGGCTTCGGTGCCGTAATGCAGGATATAGAAGGCGGCAATGTCGGAGTGCACACGGAAGCCGGGACCGTTGAAGACGCCGCGCGAGAGTTCTTCGGTGACGATCGCGCTGAGGGTGAAGTCGCCACCGCCGCCGCCATATTCCTCGGGGATGGCCGGACAAAGCAGGCCGGCGGCGCCGGCCTTGTTCCAGAGGTCGCGGCTGACCACGCCGTCCTTTTCCCACTGCGCATGATGCGGAGCGATCTCGCGGTCGACGAAACCCCGCACGGTATCGCGGAATGCCTGGTGTTCGCCGTCGCCGTAGATCGTTTGCGGTATCATGATCTAATCGTCCTCTTGAGGGGATTGTGCTTTTTGCGAAATTGTATTTCGCATATTTGACATTTACAAGCACGCATGGCAAATGCGCTGCGATCAAGCCGCCGAAAGCTGCAAGGCGGCAATCCGGGAGGAATGCCTGATATGGCTGAGCCAGCGCGCGCCAAACCAAAACCAACGCCGGAGACCCAGCATTTCTGGGACGGCACTGCGGCCGGCGAGTTGCGCCTGCAGCGCTGCGATGCCTGCGCCAATGTGTATTTTCCGCCGCGCCCGTTCTGTCCTTCCTGCGCCTCGCGCAAGGTCAGTGTGTTCAAGGCAAGCGGCAAAGGCACGCTCTACAGCTACGTTATCAACCATCGCCCCGCGGCGCCGGGCTTTACCCCGCCTTACGCGATCGCGATCGTCGAGCTCGCCGAAGGCCCGCGCCTGATGAGCAACATCATCGATTGTCCGCAGACGCCGGAGGCGCTCGAGCTCGACATGAAGCTCGAAGTCGCGTTCGAGAAGCTCGACGACAAGATCACCCTTCCCCAGTTCCGTCCGGCGAAGGGCTAAGCACCATGCGCAGAAATGCAGTCGCCGTCGTCGGCGCCGCCGAAACCACCCAGCTCGGCGTCATTCCCAACATGTCGCAGATCCAGCTCCATGCGGATGCGGCGCTCAACGCCATCGCCGATGCCGGACTGAAGCTGTCCGACATCGACGGCATCGCCACCGCGGTCGAAACGCCGCAGCAGATCGCGCATTATCTCGGCATCACGCCGACCTGGGTCGATGGCACCTCCGTGGGCGGCTGCTCGTTCATGCTGCATGTCCGCCACGCCGCGGCCGCGATCGAGGCCGGTCTGTGCAAGACCGTGCTGATTACGCACGCCGAAAGCGGCAAGTCGATGATCGGCAAGCTGCCGCGTTCGACGCCGGCCGACAGCCTCAACGGCCAGTTCGAGGCGCCGTTCGGCGTCTACGGCCCGCCCAGCATGTTTCCGATTCCCGTGCTGCGCTACATGAAGACCCACGGCATCACACATGAACAAATAGCTTCAGTCGCGGTGGTGCAGCGGGAATGGGCCGCGAAGAATCCGCGCGCCACCATGAAGGACCCGATCACCGTCGCGGACGTTCTCAACTCGCGGATGATCGCCTATCCGTTCCGCATCCTGCAATGCTGCCTCGTCACCGACGGCGGCGGCGCGTTGATCCTGACTTCGGCCGACCGCGCCAAGGACTTTCCGAACAAGCCGGTCTATATCCTTGGCACCGGCGAGAGCGTGGAAACGCCGATGGTCAGCCAGATGAAGACGTTCGATAGTTCCGGTGCGTTCCGGGTCGCGGGGCCCACCGCGTTCAGGGAAGCCGGCATCGCCCACAAGGACGTCGATCATCTCATGATCTACGATGCCTTTGCGCACCTGCCGCTCTATGGCCTCGGCGACCTCGGCTTCATGCCACACGAGGAAACCGGCAAGTTCATCGCTGACGGCAACACCCGCCCGGGCGGCAAGCTGCCGCTCAACACCAATGGCGGCGGCCTCAGCTACATGCATTCGGGCATGTACGGCATGTACGCGCTGCAGGAGAGCGTGCGGCAGATGCGCGGCATCGCGCCGGCGCAGGTCAAGGACGCGAAGATTTCCGTCTGCCACGGCGTCGGCGGCATGTTCGCCGCATCCGGCACCATCATTTTCACCAACGAGCGCTGATCCCAGCGCGTCACGCTTCAAGGGAGGCCGAAATGGCCAAATCACTGCAGGATAAAGTCATCATCGTCACCGGCGCCGGACGCGGCATCGGCAAGGAGATCGCGCTGCTGTGCGCGGTCGAGGGCGCCAAGGTCGTGGTCAACGATCCCGGCGGCGCGGCCGACGGCGCCGGCACCAGCGCGGCGCCCGCCGAAGAGGTGGTCGAGGAAATCAAGCAGAAGGGCGGCACCGCGATCGCCAATTTCGAGACGGTGGCGGAAGCCATTCCGGCCAGCAAAATCGTAAAAATGGCCACCGACACCTACGGCAAGCTCGACGGCGTGGTCAACAACGCCGGTATCCTGCGCGATGCGATCTTTCATCGCATGAGCATCGATGCCTTCGAGTCCGTCATCAAGGTTCACCTGATGGGCTCGTTTTATGTCGCGCACGCCGCAGCCCGGCTGTTCAAGGAACAGGAAAGCGGCTCGTTCGTCCACTTCACCTCGACCTCGGGCCTGATCGGCAATTTCGGTCAGGCCAACTACGCCGCCGCCAAACTCGGCATCGTCGGGCTATCGAAATCGATCGCGCTCGACATGAGCCGTTTCAACGTGCGCTCGAACTGCGTCTCGCCGTTTGCCTGGAGTCGGTTGATCGGAACCATTCCGACCGAGACCGAGGAAGAGAAGGCGCGGGTCAAGAAGATCCAGCAGATGGGACCGGAGAAGATCGCGCCGATCTGCGCCTTCCTGCTGTCCGATGCCGCCAAGGACGTCACGGGACAGATCTTTGCGGTGCGCATGAACGAGATATTCCTGATGGGCCAGTCGCGTCCGCTGCGTTCGGTGCATCGCGGCGAAGGCTGGACGCCGCAGACCATCGGAGAGCACGCGATTCCGGCGCTGAAATCGTCGTTCTACAAGCTCGACCGCTCCGCGGATATTTTCAACTGGGATGCGATCTGAGTACCCGCGATCGGGGTGCAGCGAGCAAGCTTCCCGGGAGATCATTGCATCGAATTGCCACGGAGACATCGACCGTCGGGGTCGGATAGCAAAGCCGATCGTCACAGAAATCGGCAACGGCCAACGAGGGAACGAAATGCAGAAGAAATCTTCGCTTGTTGTGATCGCCGCGGCAATCATTGTTGCGGCGTCACTCTCGGCCACTGCCGCGGAGAAGAAGTACGGTCCGGGCGTCACCGACACGGAAATCAAGATCGGCCAGACGATGCCTTACAGCGGGCCAGCCTCCGCCTACGGCACCGTCGGCCGGCTGGAAACCGCCTATTTCGAAATGATCAACGCCGCCGGCGGCATCAACGGCCGCAAGATCAACCTCATCAGCCTCGACGACTCCTACAGCCCGCCCAAGGCAGTGGAGCAGACGCGCCGGCTGGTGGAGCAGGACGAGGTGCTGGCCATCGTCGGGCAACTCGGCACGCTGACGAGCTCGGCCGCGCAAAAGTACCTCAACGTGAAGAAGGTCCCCCAGATCCTGATCACATCGGGGGCGGCCAAGTGGGACGACCCGAAGACCTTTCCCTATTCGACGTTTCTCTATTCGCCCTACCGGCTGGAAGGCCAGATTTTCGCGCAGTATCTGCTGACCAACAAGCCGGACGCCAGGCTCGGCGTGTTCTCCCAGAACGACGATGCCGGGCGCGATTACGTTCGTGGCTTGAAGGACGGCCTTGGCGACAAGGCCTCCAGGATCATCGTCAAGGAACTGACGTACGAGACCACCGATTCGACGATCGATTCCCAGATCGTGACGCTGAAGGCCGTCGGCGTCGACACGCTGTTTCTGATGACCACGCCGAAGTTCGGCGCCCAGACCATCCGCAAGATCGCCGAACTCGGCTGGAAGCCGCTGACCTATTTGTCAGCCGTATCGACGTCCCTGAAGACCGTGCTCGAGCCCGCCGGGCTCGACAACTCCAAAGGACTGATCACGGCGCTCGCCGTCAAGCGGCCGGACGATCCCCGCTGGGAGAACGAGAAGGACGTCCAGGATTACAAGGCGTTTCTCAAGCAATGGTATCCCGCGGGGAATATGGCCGACAGCAGCAACATTGCCGGATATATGGCAGCGTTCGTGACGGTAAAAATCCTCGAACTCTGCGGCGATGACCTGACGCGGGAGAACCTGCTCAAGCAGGCGACGAACCTGACCGATCTCGCCGCGCCGCTGCTGCTGCCGGGCATCACCATCACCACGACGCCCACCAGGTACACGCCATTCCGGCAGATGCAGATTGCGCGTTTCGATGGGACTACCTGGGTACCTGAAGGTCCACT
>JAJYAH010000251.1 GCA_021779635.1 Pseudomonadota bacterium
CGAATGCCCGCAACACCATTAACTAGTTATCAAAACGATCCAGGTCGAGCAACCGTTATCACCGAACCGTGCTAATTTTCAATGTACATAAACTCCTCGCGCCACAGCTTCCCCCACGGAGTCCGTTTTTATAATAATGCGCCGCTACGAAAGATTTTGTTGCGTCACAAAAAACCGACCGAATCGCGACGGCGAGACAGCGGAGCGCCGACCTGCGGGCAGAGAGATTTCGTGACGCCCCACCTTTCTGCCATCAATGACTCTGCGCTGGCATCTCTTGGGCCCGCAACTGACGGGACCGGCGCAGTGAGCTTATCCACGCAGCGGGGTTTCGTGCCAAGACCGATGCTCCTCGCAAGAAACGAGCCGCGCTCAGGGTAATGCGGCGCCACCATCGGCTCGGACGGGTCGACCTTCCAGTGTTCGCAGCCGTGCGCTGCCTTCAACTCGCGGGAGGCTGATAGGTCGCTTCGATTTGCCGCGAGGCCGCCGGCTTAAACTCTCGCAACCTGCGTGTCCTCCGTCGGGACTAACGAATTACTAACGCAGTGATGACGATGCTCTCCCGTTCTGAATTCCATCTTGTCCACGCAATCGTAGGGACGACGCGTCCCAGCGTTTTGCCCCGTGTCGACGATCTGGGAGAACGGAGATGCTGGACGGCCTATGTAAGATTGATTTCGCCGACGACCGCGGGTTTCGTGCTCGTGGATCAGTGTCTCTCCGCAACGGTCGCGTATGCGGTGATAGCGACACCGCCGAAATCGAGGGCACTTACGGGGAGCGCGGCGACGGCACATTGGCTGCGCTTGGTGTCGTGCTTAACTGCAAAGATCGGCGAAGTGAGCCGAGCGGGCCACCAGTAGGTCTACGGGCCCAAGCATTGGCGGCGAGTGTCGTCATCTCGGCGTCAGGCGTCGACCAGTCCGAAGCTGAACGTCATGCCAATATTCGTTTGGAACAGCGAGACGCCATCGACAGGTGCCAGGTCCGCTTACGACTGACCGCGCCTCCCTTGAGTGACGCGCGGACAGGTCAGGGACGGCCCCTCGACGCTGTGAAGGCGGTGCACTCGGCAATGACTCGGTCGAGCGCCGGCAGCCGCTCGCGAACCGGCGTCTTGAGAGCCGACTGCTGCAAGGCGCAGTTGCCGAGTGGCGCACTTGCGAGCACGAGAAAGCCGCGCGGTTCAAATGCGCGGGGACCCAGTCTCACCGATCGCCGCTCGCCTTGGCCGAAGGTGGCCCCCGCGCCGACGGCCACGGTCGTGCCGCCCGGCCGCGAACCAATCTAGCAAAAGACGACTCGCGGAGGCCTCATGCGCGACAGTCTCCCAATGCCCAACCACTGGGATACGCTATCCCGGAGATCAGGAGCCCCTATCGACATTGCCGATGAAGGCGATGCGCGAGGTTCCGGCGTCCATGGCGTAGGAGCGTTCCCATTCGACACCGCATTCCCTCTCGTCATTCTTCTGTCGTTGACTGCGTGGGTTCTCGTTTTGACAGTGGTTTTATGGCTTTCCCTGTAAATGGCGACGGTCGGTCAGCTCGCGCTGCCAAAGTTAGCTGAGCTCACTCTCGCCTAATCCCGGACGCAAAATGACGCGCGTATTAGCCACATTCTGCAACCAAGACTGCGCACGCCTCGCCGTCGTCGATCCTTCCGGCGTGATCCATTGCCAAACACTGCCCTCCGGAAGGATACCTGCTAACGTCAGGGGAATTTCCGGTGGAGCTGTCCAAGGGGACAAGTTCATCGCCGCTCTTCAATGCGCAACGCCGGCGCTCGTTGTCTGCTCGCGCGACCTTGAACCTGAGCTCGTCATTCCGATGCCTTGCTGCGACGATCTACATGGACTGGCGCCAGTCCGTGACGCTGTGCTCGTGATCTCGACAGGCACAAACGAGGTATACCGTGTCGAGGTTGCGGCAGAACCGAGGATATCGCTCTTTTGGTCGGAAACAGACGACCGAGGCGACACGGTACATCTGAATGACATCGCAGTCGGTCCTGAGGGCATCGTATTCAGCGCTTTCGGACGCCGCCGCGCCAACCAGATGCGCTGCGGCCAAGTGTTCAAGGTTCACCCCCGCGAGGTCATCCTCGAAGGACTTCGAGAGCCGCATAGCCCGCAGTGGTCGAAAGGGGATTTGTTCGTTCTCGAATCGGGTTCGGGCGACTTGGTGCGGCTGACGCCTGGCGCGCACCCCGAACGCCTATTCACAATCCGCGGCTATACACGCGGCTTGCTGGTCTCGCAGACGCATTTCGTGGTCGGCGTCTCTGGTTACCGCCATCGCTCGCGCAATGTAGGTCTTGGTGAAGGTCGGACACGCCCTTTCGATCCGCTGACTCCGCTAGCCGAGGACGTTTCTGGGCTCGTCTTCCTGCCGCGGACGGCGCAAGGCCGAGTAGCTCCCGAGGGCGCCAGCTTCGTTGATACCTCCAATATCGGGCCAGAAATTTATGCGGTCGTGCCATGGTGAGAGCGGCATGAGTTCAGGCGACGTCACCGCCTCCCCTGAGGCGCGCTCTGGCCGCGCTGCGATCCAAATTATTGGGCTCGAACTGCGACAAAGCCGAAACGGGTCGTTGGTTATCGAATTGACCGGCCAGTTACGGAACGTCGGCACCTGCGAAATCCGATTTCACCGGCCTACGAGTTTTCCGTTGACTCTCGGGGTACTCGTTTTCGAGAGCCGGGTGCTCAGTGCCTGCGGCGACCCGGAGCAGTTCAATTTGGTCGCCGAAGGCCGACCCACTCTCGGTCTCGAGCGACTGCCCGCCGGTCACAGCTGCGATTTCTTCGGGACCGTGGTCTTCGCAGACGCATTCCCGAAGAAATCCCGGTGGCTTGTGTCCCTCGTCGCCGAACGGTTGGCATGGTTGCCGAACTCGACTGGGGACTTCCAGGTTTTCGATGTCTACGTTGATCCAGGTGGTGAACTACGAGCGACGCCAATAGACATGCGTACGCTCGCAGCTCGGCGTGCTGATGGGGAAGCGCGACGAGTGGCCGACGCAATGGATGTCGCGCACTACGCTAAACAATTCCCTGCGGTAAAAATCGATGAGAGTGCGGTTCACTACGCAGCCGCCGGCTTTCTCTCCTTTGGCGATCCCACCCCACGCTTTCGCACCTATGACTATTTGGCCCTGAACCCTGGACTGATGGTCGAAAGCATTAACCCGTTCCTTCATTGCCTGAGTGAGCCCGACTGCCAAGGTGCCTCGCCGCCGATCGACTGGTCGCAGATCGATGCTGCCTTCGCCGCTCCGGGACCAACGACGGCCGATCCGCCAACGCGATCGGCGGAGACCTTGTCCGCGGGCGCTGATGAACGCACGGAAATCGCCTTGGTCGGCCCCGAGTTCGATTGGGAATATTATCGTCGCACCTACGAGGATATAGCGGCTAACAACATCCACCCTGTTGAGCATTATTGCTTGTTCGGGTGGCGCGAAGGCCGCGACCCGGCGCCGTGGTTCTCCACCCGCCGCTATCTCGCAGCGCATGAGGACGTCCGGCGCGCGGGGATCAACCCATTCCTCCACTATCTAACCCGCGGCCGTAAGGAAGGGCGCCGCACGTGGCCAGTACAGCTCGTCGGTCCGACCTCCCTACTAATTAACCCGGAAGCCCGGCTGGTGACCGACCCGAGCCTGCGTAGCCTGATCGAGGTCGCGTCGAGCCGCCCGCCAGAGCCCGCTGAAGGGTATCGGGCATTGGCGCGCCACCAAACCGAGAGCGGCCTCATTATTCACTGGGTAATTCCCGATTTCACGATCGGCAGTGGAGGCCATACCACAATTTTTCGGATGGTGCGCTTCCTTGAGCAGAGCGGGCATCGCTGCCATATCTGGCTAATGGACCTGCATCTCTCAGGGTCCATAGAGCAAGCCTACGATAATATCATTCGAGCGTTCCCCACTATTGGCGCGCCCCTGCACCTGGTCGCTGACGGTCTTGCCGAAGCCTGCGGGGATGCGCTTGTTGCCACAGGGTGGGACACCGTTCCGGTCGCCGCAACGCTCGGCCAATTCGCCGAGCGGTTCTACTTCGTCCAGGACTACGAACCAAGTTTCTTCGCCGCCGGCAGCTACTCGCTGGCCGCGGAGACGACGTACGCTTACTACCGGCTCAACTGCATCTGCGCGAGCCCCTGGCTCGCCGACCTGATGCGCGAGCGTTATAAGCTTTGGGCGCGGCATTTTTGGCTCGCCTACGACACGGACATTTATCATCCGGCCACTCCCGAAGGTCGGCAAGAGCGCCGGGCAGCCAACCGGGTCGCCATCTATGCGCGCACCGGGACCCCGCGGCGGGCGGTAGAACTCGTCCTCCTTGGCCTTGAGTCGCTCAGCGCCCAGGGCTTTCGATTCGAGGCACATTTCTTTGGAGCTGATCTAGAGTTTATCGAGGCACCGTTCCCCGCAACTTCGCACGGGGTTCTTCGTCCCGCACAACTTGCCGAACTCTATCGTGATTGCGACCTCGGAATTTGCTTCTCCGCAACCAACTACTCCCTTGTGCCTCAGGAGATGATGGCTTGCGGCCTGCCCGTTCTCGAACTCGATGGAGACAGCACCCGCCACATTTTTCCGGAAGGTGTTGTGCTATTCAGCCCGCCGCATCCGGTGGAAATTGCCGCCTCAATCCGAGGGGCATTGTCCTCGCCGGACCTCCTCGCCCGTACGGCCGCCCGCGCGTTGGAATGGGTTTCGCAGTTCTCGTGGGAAAAGGCCGGTGCTGACGTGGAGCGTGCCATCACGGATAAACTCGGCTTGACCGAAACCGTTGCTCGCGCCCGCCGCTCCGGGGCGGGCAAGCATTCCGTGAAAGCATCGGTCTGCATACCGACCCTTAATGGGGGCCCCTTGCTGCTTAAAGTCGTCAACCGCGTCCTCGAACAAACGGCCCCTTGGGGCTTTGAGTTGCTGATCATGGACAGCACCTCCGACGACGGCTCCATCGAGCGCCTACCCAAACATCCGGCGCTGCGCGTAGAGCGGATCGAGCGTCGAAGCTTTCAGCACGGGCGAACCCGTAACATGCTCGCGGACCGGGCGCGGGGAGAATACATAGCGTTCTTGACGCAGGACGCCCTGCCGCTAGATCATACATGGCTCTATAACTTCGTTACGGTTCTCGCCCATTTTCCCGATGCTGCAGGCGCCTTTGGACGCCACTACGCCTGGCCGGAAGCCAGTCCCTTCACTCGGCGCGACGTGAACAGCGGCTTTGAGGCGTTCGGCGCGGATCATCTCCGCCTCACGCGAGATACTGATCCCAAACGATATGAAAACGGCGACATCGGTTGGCGCCAGCGTTTGCACTTCTTCAGCGACAACAACGCTCTGCTGCGGCGCGCAGTCTGGGAGAAAATACCCTACCCGGACGTGGATTTCGGCGAGGACCAGGTCTGGGCCGATCGGATCATCGCCGCCGGCTACGCCAAGGTTTATGTGCCTAGTGCGGCCGTCTTCCACTCTCACGACTACACGCCGGACGAAACACGCAAGCGCATGCGCGTCGAAGCAGACTTTTTCCGAGCGAACTTTGGGTATGTACTGTATGACCCAAATACGCCGTTCGAGGAACAAGTCGCCCGTATGAACACAGGTGACCGCGCCTGGGGCAGGAAAAATTCCGTTTCCGAAAATGAGATCGATGCAAGGTGCCAGCAGAACCTAGCTCGCATGCTTGGCTACCGCGACAGTTACGAAGCTCATCTCGTCTCAGCCGCAGCCTGATCAGTGAATACTCCCTACCCATTATTGGAGTTCCGGAGGGCAGAGTTTTCCGGGTGCGGGTCAGAGGGTCCGGAACCCAGAACCTGCGACGGAGCCGTCGGAGAGGGGGCGCTTCGATCGGCGTCGGTTGCCTGCTTGCGGCACCGCCATCGGTGATCGGCTCCCGGGACGCGCGCCTGCGCTCATCGCGGACCTCGCCGAACCGTTCGCCGCTCGCACTGGAGACAGACGGTCGTCCTATAGCTCAGCACCTGTCTCTCACGTTTGAATGGGCCGCCCCACCAGCAGTAACCGAGCCAACATACCGCCCCCGAACTGCCCCGCTGTCCCAACCCCCTCTTGGAACAGCGGGACAGCCGCCCGAATGGCGCTGGGTGTCGGTGCCGGTCACCCTCCCGGCAGGCGCCAATTTCGGGATCCACATGCGAGCCGTCTCATCCGCTTCGACACCCGCGTCAGTTCGCGATACCCACGAGCCACAGCACGACTGTTAGGATGATGGCCCAACACGATAGCGACATCAGAATAATCAGGGGGAATGCGACGTTGGGCGGCAGCCTGCCTTCCTCATCGGTATCCAGCGCGAGATCTAGTTCTTCCTTATCGAAGATGAGGGATTGATCGACGACCGAACCATGGGGTTTATTGCGATAGAACGACATGTTGCTGTCTCTCGATATAACCTCGTTGGTCCGCTACACACGGGCCTTGCCCACACGCGGATCAGCCGCGACGAGCACAGGAGATCGCCCGCAACGGCTCGGAGCATCAGGTCGTGGCATCGGCGCGGCCGCGATTGACTGATCGTGTGCCCAGTCCTGAACCTCGTGCGGCACCGGCGGCAAGGGAGAGGCTGCGTCGATAGACCCAGCCCGCGAGCCTCTCGCTACGGCCAGCGTGATCGCCGCAGCCTCCTGGTTCTCGGCCACGCCCGGTGAGGGCTCCCCAACGGCCGGTGTCTCGGCGACGGGCGCTCGCGCGTCGGCGCGATACGGCTCGACAAGGGCTCGTCGTTCCAGGCGGATATCCGCTCGGCGCCAGACATCGGATAGATCAACGCCAGAGGCGGATAGGGTGTGCGCGCCTAGCTGCCCCTGGACGTGCAGATAGACGCGCTCGTAGCCCCTGCCGTTGCCCGGCGACGGACCGGCCAGCAAGACCTCAAGCGTCGCGAGGATCGCGTTGCCTTGCTCCTCATAGCTGCCAGCGATATTGATGGAATCGTCTCCGCGAAGAACGATGCCGTTGTGGAACAACACGAGCCCGGCGGCGCTCATGCCGCGCGTGTCGCTAATTTCGATCTTCCACAGGCCATCCAGCATCTAGCTTCTCCAAACCGTCTGATCTCCAACGACTTGGCCAAACGGCCACCGATCATTCGAGAGGCGCGACTCGGGAACAACGTTAACGTGCTATCGATGCGTTATCGTATCATCATCATAACGTGAAATTTGACCGTACAATCTAAGGTTGCTGAGATTTAAGTCATCAGATCGCTCCGGGAGCGCGAGCCAGACAGATCGAAGGTCTCAAAAGATGCAAATGTCGGCTCGCTTATCTCATCGTTGTGGAAATGCACTCATTATTTTTCAACGACTGGAATTTGCGACAATCGGAGAGTGTGCCGCGGGCCGAGCTTCGTTGAGGACGTCTGCTTCATTGGCGAGTTGCACGCGGCGTGAGGACTCGACATCGCTTCCAAAGGCATCGCGCGTCGTGCGCAGCAATCACCGGGGGGCTCGAGGGAACCCACTCTCGACCAGGTCGACCTCTCCACCGTCCTTTACAGCTTGTGCGCCAGGCAGATCGTTGGCCCGCCCCGACGAGGCCCGTTGTTCCCATGGCACCGCTCGAGGCGTCGAGCGTATCGAGGGACGCGATCAGGCGCGCCAGGGCGCATCAAGCGGGTCGCGTTTCCGGCATGCCGAACCTCCTTGTTGGCCGGCGGGCCTGGACGAGCCGCCGGCCTCCGAGGCCCCGATGCCTCTGGTGCCTAGCGAGGATCCTCGTGGTTTACGGCGTCGTTCCGCCGGCGGCGCCGTCTACGAGGAGCGGGTGGCGTCGGCGGGATCACGATGGGCTTCCTGATCCCCAGCTTCGCCAGCGGAATCATGAAGGGATCCCCTCCCTTCTTCCGCGGCAGGAATGGCACGCCCAGAGCTCTGCAGCGGGCCTTCAGTTTCATTCCGCAGGCATCCCAACCGAGACGGATGCCACGCGCTATTATCTTGTCGTAGGCCCGTGGCCGCCTCCTCATGCGCGGCCATAGGACGTGCTGACAGCTCAGGTAGAGCCCAAAATAGACACCCAACCGCGTCACGCGCCCGTCGGCGTCGCACATGTCCGAGAACTCATCGCGGTAGATCGCCATGAGATAGGCGAGATCACGCACGGCGCAGACGAACCTGGCAGCAGCTCGATCCTCCTTGTCGACCGGCCCTTCGATCCGAACCTCCTGCGTGCGCCAGTCGAGCTTGATGTCATCAGGATGGGGGCTGTCGTCCGGCGGCGGTGCGCCGGCCGCTATCTGCGCAGCCTTTGTCTCCTTGTAGTCGCGCCAGAATCGAAAGCTCTTGCGCCTTTGCTTCTGATGCCGTTTCTCCTCCTTCTCTGCGAGCTCAAGGAAGCTCCGTTGCGCAAGGACGCCACCCTTGGCCCCGGTTGCGAACATGGCGCGAAGCACGCCTTGCTTGGCGGTCATCTGGTGGCGACCGTGCTGATCGGTGATTGTGATGGCACGGTTGATCTCCGCCCGGATCGCCTCCTGCACCGTTGGATCTCCGTCGGTCGGCAAGGCCGATTCATCGCGGCGCTTCTTGGGGCGACCTCGCGGGTTCCCTGACACCCCCTTCCGGAACTGCCCGCCACGGGGCGGTTCGCGATAGCCGACCTTGCGCGGGTTCTGATCGTCGGTGCTCATGCTGCCACCTCCGGCTGCTCGGTGGCCCGTGCCTCACCAACAGCCTCAAACCCCTCCCCGCCGCCCGCCAGCGTCGCTACCTTCCCGGTGAACGCCTCGAAACGCCGGATGA
>JAJYAH010000252.1 GCA_021779635.1 Pseudomonadota bacterium
AGGTGATGTCGCGTGAATAGGCTTCCTTGCGTTCGTTGTCGTCGAGACCGTGGACGATCACGCCGGTGGTCATGCCGAGGAAACCGTAGATCTGGCCCATCCATTCGGAGTCGCGCCGGGCGAGGTAATCGTTGACGGTGACGACATGGACGCCCTTGCCGGCCAGCGCATTGAGATAGACCGCAAGCGTGGCGACCAGCGTCTTGCCTTCGCCGGTCTTCATCTCGGCAATGTCGCCTTCATGCAGCACCATGCCGCCGATCAGCTGGACGTCGAAATGCCGCTGGCCGAGCGTGCGCTTGGCCGCCTCGCGCACGGTGGCGAAGGCCGGAACCAGGATGTCGTCGAGGGTCTTGCCGTCGGCGAGTTGTTTGCGGAATTCGGCGGTGCGCGCTTTTAGCGCGTCGTCGGAAAGGGCTGAGAGCTCGGGTTCAAGCGCATTGATGGCGTCGACGCGGGACTGGTATCCCTTGATCCGCCGGTCATTGGCGGAGCCGAAAAACTTGCGGGCGAGCGCGCCGATCATGCCAAATTCCTGTCCAGATTCTTGTCGATGCGGTTCGGCGTTGCAGCCATGACGTGGTCCACCAGTCTGCCTATCAACTCATCGTGACGCGTCGCCAAGCAGGCCCCGATCCGGGAGCATCCGCCAAATGAGTGGGAATTCAGCAATCCAAGGTTCAATAGCCAAAAACGCAGCCAAATACGCGCTATCGCCATTGACCCGGCCGGGGAGAGATATGGCTGGCCTACGGGCTTGTCAACGGCGGCCGGGGCCACCGATTCGAAGTCCCGCAGCGGTCGCGGCGCGCCTGATCGAGGGGCCCGAAATCCAACAGCGGCCCTGGGAACCCCGATCCTTTTTGCGCATACCCCTGGCTGCCAAAATCCTGATCGGAGTGCGCTGCAATGGACCACGAATTCGGAAAGCATGCCGCCAGCCTTTCAAGGATTTCATCATTTTGACAGACTTTTCGCGTTGCCAAGGCCACCTGATTGGGCGAGTGTCCCGCCGCTCCAAACAGCCCCATCTTTCAGGATAAGGATTTTCCATGACCACCTCGTTCCCGGAAACGAAAACCGGACCGCGCTTCGGCCTCGCTTCTGCCGCCCTGGCAGGCTGTCTGGCGATGGTTCTGCTCGCCGGCCTGCCGGCACGCGCCGATGACGCGAACCCGGTGCTCGCCAAGGTGAACGGCGCCGAGATCCGCCAAAGCGACATGGCGCTCGCCGAGGAGGAACTGGGCCCCAGCCTCGCGCAGATGGACCCCGCGACCAAGCAGGAAAACGTGCTGTCGTTCCTGATCGACATGAAGATCGTCGCCAAGGCCGCCGAAGCCAAGAAGATCGAGGACCGCGACGACTTCAAGGCCCGTCTCGCCTTCGCGCGCAACCGGCTCCTGATGGACAATCTGCTGGCGGTCGAGGGCAAGGCCGCGACCACCGACGAGGCCATGAAGAAGGTCTATGACGAGGCCGCCAAGCAGATTTCCGGCGAACAGGAAGTTCGCGCCCGGCATATCCTGGTCGAGACCGAGGACGAGGCCAAGGCGATCGAGGAAGAGCTCAAGAAGGGCGCCGATTTTGCCGAACTCGCCAAGAAGAAGTCCAAGGATCCCGGCGCGTCCGATGGCGGCGATCTCGGTTTCTTCACCAAGGACCAGATGGTGCCGGAATTCTCCGCGGTCGCCTTTGCGCTCGAGCCCGGCAAGATTTCCGATCCGGTGAAGTCGCAGTTTGGCTGGCATATCATCAAGGTCGAGGAAAAGCGCGACCGCAAGCCGCCCGACTTTACCCAGGTCAAGGCCCAGATCGAGACCTATGTGACGCGCAAGGCGCAGGCTGACTACGTGGCCAAGCTGCGCGAAACCGCAAAGGTCGAGCGCATGGACAAGCCCGATGCGGCGGCGACGGACGCCAAGCCGGATGCCGCCAAGCCCGCCGACAACAAGATGGCGCCTGCGAAGAAGTAACAATCTGCTGTCACTTCCCCGAAGCCAATAGTATCTACGATGGTGATGGCCGGATTGATTCCGGCCATTACGTCTTGCGCCGCACGGCGAGAAAGACGTGGATCACCGGAGTCAATCCGGCGATCACGATCTGTTTAGTCCTGCCGCTTTTTCTTCGGATTTTGCCCCATGGCCAGCGCTGTCTCTCCTCTCGCTCCGACCCACGTCCCCGATATGCCGGCGATCTCGGGCGTGAAGCTCGCGACCGCAGCAGCCGGCATCCGCTACAAGGACCGCACCGACGTTTTGCTCGCGGTCATGGACAAGGGCACCACGGTCGCCGGCGTCTTCACCAAATCGAAATGCCCGTCCGCGCCGGTTGAATGGTGCCGCGCCAAATTAAGCCGCAGCGGCTCTTCCAAGGGAGGATCGGCCCGCGCGTTGGTGGTGAATTCCGGCAACGCCAATGCCTTTACCGGCAAGACCGGACGGCAGGCGACGACACTGACGGCTTCGATCGCCGCCAGGGCGCTGGCGTGCGGCACCCATGAGGTGTTTCTCGCCTCCACCGGCGTGATCGGCGAACCGCTCGACGCCACCAAATTCAATGGCGTGCTCGGCACGCTGGCGGAAAACGCCGCACCCGGCGAATGGATGAGCGCGGCCAAAGCGATCATGACCACCGACACCTTTCCCAAGGTCGCAACTGCCACGGTAAAACTCGGCAAGACGATGGTCACGATCAACGGCATGGCCAAGGGTGCGGGCATGATTGCGCCCGACATGGCGACCATGCTGGCCTTCGTGTTCACCGATGCGCCGATCGCGGCGGGCGCGCTGCAATCGCTGCTGAAGAACGGCGTGGAAGACACCTTCAATGCCGTCACGATCGATGGCGACACCTCGACCTCGGATACGTTGCTGGCGTTCGCCACAGGTGCGGCGGCCGCGAATGGCGCGCCTAAAATCAGCCGCGCCAACGATCCCCGGCTGACCGGCTTCGCCAAGGCGTTCCGCGCCGTGCTCGCCGATCTCGCCGAGCAGGTGGCGCGGGACGGCGAAGGCGCGCGCAAGCTGGTCGAGATCATCGTCGACGGCGCGGTGTCGAAAGCCTCGGCCCGCAGGATCGCGATGTCGGTGGCGAATTCGCCGCTGGTGAAGACCGCGATCGCCGGCGAGGACGCCAATTGGGGCCGCGTGGTGATGGCGGTCGGCAAGGCCGGCGAGCCCGCCAACCGCGACAAACTCTCGATCTCGTTCAACGGCATCCGCGTCGCCAGCCGAGGTGCGCGCGATCCGTCTTATAACGAGGCCGAAGTTTCGGCCGCGATGAAGAACCCGAAAATCCAGATCAAGATCGCACTTGGCCTGGGCAAGGGGCGCGACCGGGTCCTGACCTGCGATCTCACCAAGGAATACGTCGCGATCAACGGCGACTACCGGTCGTGAGCGGCCTTCGCGGCAGTGCGGTTGATTCCTCGCACTGTTACTGACCTCCAGAGCATCTGCAGCACATGGCGGACATCAAACTCACCCTCGTGGTTGCCTGCGCGCTGCTTGACGCCGACAAGCGCGTGCTGATCGCGCAGCGGCCGGAGGGCAAGGCGCTGGCGGGGCTGTGGGAATTTCCCGGCGGCAAGGTCGAGCCCGGCGAGCGCCCGGAGCAGACGCTGATCCGCGAACTGCACGAGGAAATCGGCATCAGCGTCAGCGAGGCCTGCCTCGCGCCGCTGACCTTTGCCAGCCATGCCTATGATGACTTTCATCTTCTGATGCCGCTCTACATCTGCCGGCGCTGGGACGGCGAGGTGATCGCGCGCGAAGGCCAGAAGCTCGCCTGGGTCCGCGCCAACAAGCTGCGCGACTACCCGATGCCGCCGGCGGACCTTCCGCTGATCCCGCATCTGATCGATTTGCTGATGTGAATTCGTCGTGCCCCGGACGCTGCGTAGCGCGCCGCGTTTGCGGCGTGGTGCGCAGCGTCCGGGACACGATCATTCGCGCTTCGGCTTCCTCACCGCCTCCGCCAGACTCGCTTTGGCCGAGCCCGGCGGCAGCGGCTTTTGCTGGCTCGGATGCGGCGCCCAGCCCGACAGCCAGATCACATCGAAGGTGGCGCGGATGCGGCCGTCGGAATCGGCAAAGCGTTCGGCATAGATCTGCGCCATCCGCAGCATCGTGGCGCGACGCGTCGGCGCCCGCCGCCGCTCGGCCAGGATGTTGGTTGCGCCCATGCGCCGCAGATCCTGCATCAACGCAAATGCGCTGTCGTAGCGCACCACCGCGCGATCGACATCGGTGACCGGCAAGGCAAAACCTGCGCGCTGCAACAGCGCGCCGACATCGCGCAGATCGGCAAACGGCGCGACCCGGGGCGATACGCCGCCCTCGCATTCGGCTTCGGCGGCCGCAAAACATTGCCGCAGCTCGGTCAGCGTGTCGCCGCCGAACATCGCCGCCAGCAACAGCCCGTCGGGCCGCAAGGCGCGGCGGATTTGTGAGAGCACGCCAGGCAGATCGTTGACGAACTGAAAGGCCAGCGCGGAAACCGCAAGATCGAGCGATTCCGGCTGCAGCGGAAGAACTTCCCGCCCGGTCTCATCCAGGGCGATCGGCGTGACCGACTTGAAACGATCGCGTGACATTTTTCGCAAGATGTCGCCCGGCGTCCAGATATCGGCGGCGTCAGCAAACTCCCGCAGCACCGCGTGCAGCCGCTCCTCCATATCCTCGGCGACGCGGTCGAGCAGGAAGGTCGCAGGCTCGCTACGCCGCGCCCGATCCTGTCGAGCGCGCAGCATGGCGCGGTCGAACAGGACGGGGGCGGTGGTCGGAGTTGGTGTCATGCGGCTTGGTACGCCGGTCTCCCCGCATCTGGCAATCCGGGGAATGCGCCGCTGCCCTTTGCCGCTTGAGCCCCGCACGCCCCGGCGCTAGCCTCGCCCCATGGACGCCGAGGCCTCACCATCCCGTTCCGTCGCGACCCACCTGCGCGGTGCGCTGAGTGCGTGCCGTGGCGCGTGGTCGCATGCGGCACGGCTCGCGCTCGACATCGCGCTGCCGACACTGTGCGTCGCCTGCCGCGAGCCGGTCGATGGCGAAGGCGTCTGCGCCACCTGCTGGGCGAAACTGTCGTTCATCGCGCCGCCGTTTTGCCCCCGCCTCGGCATTCCCTTTGTCTATGATCCCGGCCCCGGCCTGCTGTCGATGGAAGCGATCTCCGATCCGCCGGCCTATGCGCGCGCCCGGGCCGCGGTGCGCTATGACGATGTCGCGCGCACGCTGGTGCACGCCCTGAAATACCAGGATCGCACCGATCTGGCCCCCGCGATGGGCCGCTGGATGGCACGCGCCGGCCGGGAATTGCTCGACGAGGCCGATTTGATGGTTCCGGTGCCGTTGCACTGGCGGCGGGGCTGGAGCCGCCGTTACAACCAGTCCGGAGCGCTGGCGCGCGCCATTGAGCGGCAAACCGGTGTGAAAGTGGCATCGGAAGCGCTGCGGCGGGTCCGCCCGACCCAGCAGCAGATCGGCCTGTCCCGGTCGCAGCGCGCCAGCAACGTACAGGGCGCCTTCAAGGTCGCGGCCGACCGGCAGCACCGGATCGAGGGACGCCGCGTGGTCCTGGTCGACGATGTCCTGACCACCGGTGCCACGGCCGACGCCTGCGCGCGGGCGCTGCTGCGCGCCAAGGCCGCTTCCGTCGACGTGCTGGTGTTCGCCCGGGTTGTGGATGCCCATAAAGCTACCATATAATCGGGCATCTTCTTGAAAGCGCGACATGACTGCGACATGACTGCTGCCATCGAAATCTATACCCGTCCGGGCTGCGGCTATTGCGGCGCCGCCAAGTCACTTTTGACGCGCAAAAAGGCCGCGTTCACTGAATTCGACGTCGCCACCGATCCAAGCTTGCGTCAACAAATGTGGGATCGCGCCGGCGCGGGCTCGACCTTTCCGCAGATTTTCATCGGCGAAACCCATGTCGGCGGCTGCGACGAGCTGTACGCCCTCGACCGCGCAGGCAAGCTCGATTCCATGCTCGCGGGCGACAAGGCCAATTCATGAGCGCTGACCTCAGCTTCACTGCCGCCATGGTGCAGATGTGCACCGGGCTGTTGCCGCAGGCCAATCTCGAGCAGGGGACCAAACTCGTGCGCGAGGCCGCCGCCCAGGGCGCCGATTATGTGCTCACCCCCGAGGTAAGCAACATGATCCAGGCCAACCGCCAGGCGCTGTTCGAAAATCTCGCCGCTGAAGAGGACGATCTTTCGCTGAAAGCGTATAGAGCGCTGGCGGCGGAGTTGAAAATCCATCTCCATATCGGCTCGCTGGCCTTGCGGGCCTCGCCCGAGCGCGCGGTCAACCGCTCGTTCCTGATCGGGCCGGATGGCATGGTGATCGCAAGCTACGACAAGATCCATATGTTCGATATCGATCTGCCTGGTGGCGAGAGCTATCGCGAATCCGCCAACTACCAGCCGGGCGAAACCGCGGTCATATCGGACCTGCCCTGGGGCCGCATCGGCCTCACGATCTGCTACGACGTGCGTTTTCCGGCGCTGTATCGTGCGCTCGCCGAAAGCGGCGCGTCGTTTCTTACCGTCCCTTCCGCCTTCACGGTACGAACCGGTGAAGCGCATTGGCACACGCTGCTGCGCGCCCGCGCCATCGAGAATGGCTGCTTCGTGTTCGCAGCCGCCCAGGCCGGAACGCATGAGAGCAAGCGCCAGAGCTACGGCCACTCGCTGATCGTCGATCCCTGGGGCACCATTCTCGCCGAAGGCGGCGCCGCCGAGACCGGCGTTTTCCTGGCGAAGATCGATCCGACGAAAGTCGAGACCGCGCGCAAGACCGTGCCCTCGCTGCAGCATGGCCGGCGCTTCAGCGTCGCCGATCCCAAGGCTGGTCCCGAGCATCTGCATCTGGTGCGGGGATCGGCATGATCCGGTATAATTTGCGCTGCGAGCGCGGCCACGTGTTCGAAAGCTGGTTTCAGAGTTCCCAGGCCTACGAAAGCCAGGAAAAACGCAAGCTGGTGAACTGCCCTTCTTGCGGCTCCACCAAGGTCGAGCGGGCCATCATGGCCCCGCAGATCGTGAGCAAGAAGGGCCGGGATCGCGCGTCATCCGTACCCGCCGTTGCCACGGAAGCCGCGACGCCCGCTTCGACACCGCTGATGATGGCGCAGGAGCGCGAGTTGCGCGCCAAGCTCAGGGAATTGCGCGATCATATCGTGAAGAACGCCGACAATGTCGGCGAGCGCTTTCCCAACGAGGCCCGCAAAATGCACTACGGCGATATCGAGCATCGTCCGATCTATGGCGAGGCGTCGCCGGAAGAAGCGCGCTCGCTGATCGATGAGGGCGTCGAGGTGTCGCCGCTGCCGGTGCTGCCCGACGACCGGAACTGATTCTCGTGACCTCATGGTGAGGAGCGCGACTTCGCGCGTCTCGAACCATGAGAGCATCGACATCCATCCTTGGAGATGCGACCAAGAGGTCGCTCCTCAGGGTGAGGATTGCAACCGTTCCGCGCAAGGACCCTTCATGAACCCGGGAGCGCTGTCGTCATGGCAAATCTGGGCGGTGCTGTCGGCGGTATTCGCGGCCCTGACCGCGATCTTTGCCAAGGTCGGCGTCGAGGACATCAACCCCGACCTCGCGACCTTCATCCGCACCGTCATCGTGCTGATCAGCTTTTCGCTGATCCTGTTCGTGACCGGCCAATTCAGCAATCCCGGGCCGATCTCGCAAAAGAGCTGGATCTTTCTGATCCTGTCCGGCCTCGGCACGGGAGCATCGTGGCTGTGTTATTTCCGCGCGCTGAAGCTTGGACCGGCGACGCTGGTGGCGCCGATCGACAAATTGAGCGTGGTGCTGGTGGCGCTGTTCGGCGTGGTCTTTCTCGGCGAGCGGCCTTCGCTCAATGGCTGGCTCGGAATAGCGCTGATTGCCGCCGGCGCGATTCTCATCGCCGTCAAGCGCTGACATAGGTTTTTCAAGCGAAGTGGATTCCAGCTTCGCGTGAAGAAACACGTCAAACCAAAATGGTAGCATCGGTTCCCAGAACCGATGCTACGCCGCGACCAAAAGCGCGACGCCGATAATGATCAGCGCGATGCCGGAAAGTTCGCGCGCGGACAATGGCTGCTTGAATGAGTAATACGCCACGCCCTGTGCGAACAGCACCTCGACCAGCGCCAGCGTGCGCACATTGGCGGCTGCGGTCAGCGCAAACGCCAGGAACCAGAACTGCGAGGCGAACGCGCCGGTGAAGCCGGCGAGCAGCGACGGCTTCCACAGGCCGAGTATTTTCCCGAGCACGTCGGGCGCGCGCGCCAGCAGGTAGATGGTCAGTACCAGCGTCTGCACGAACAGCCCGAACACCAGCGTATAGGACGCCGCCGTCACGAATGACACGCCGGCAACCGTGATGATCGCACCGCGAAAGCCGACCGCCGAAAGTGCGAACGACGCCGCCGCCGCCAGACCGATAAGCGTCGGCTTCAGGTCGGCGAAATTTTTCTCTCCGCCCGGCCGCAGCGCGGTGACGACCACGCCGAAGGTCGCGATCAGGATCGCGACCACTTTCAGCGCGGTGAGGTGATCGCCGAGAAACACGAAACCGAAGATCGCGGTCTGGATCGCTTCGGTCTTCAGATATGCCGTCGTCACCACGAACGAGCGGTCGTTCATCGCCAGCAGCATCAGGCCGGTGGCCACGATCTGGCTCAACGCGCCCAGCAGCAGCCACGGCCAGAACGCCGCCATCGGCCATGACACGCTGTCACCGGTCACCGCGACCAC
>JAJYAH010000253.1 GCA_021779635.1 Pseudomonadota bacterium
GGCCGCCGAAGCTAACGGCGAAGATCACCACCAGCGCCGCGATCACGATCGCCAGCCGCCTTACCCAGCGTTCACCCGCGAGCCATCGGCGCACCGCCTCGAAATAATCGCCGAACCGATGAAAGCTGGAGTTCGATCTGGACAGCAACCGGCGCGCGCGATGCCCCGCTGCCTCGTCATGCTCTTGCTCCCACTCGGCCTCATCCAACCGCGAGGGTTGGACATCAGCACGTGGATGCGACTCCTGGGGCGATGTATTCCCTGCCATTGCCTCTCGGTGCCGGCGCTGATTGTGAGATTGATCGCCAGCCAGGTCGCGCCCCTCGATGCGTAACGAGCGCTCCTGTGCCGGCATCGCTGCCAATCCTTGATTAATACTGTTACTCGTCATCCGGCCCAAGGGCGCATTCAACGAGCGGACGAGTCGAGTGTCGAATTCCTTGCAACCCTACGCCAAGGCCATCAGATTTGCCCAGCGGTCGGCTGGACTCGAGTTTGCCGGGACACTACTCGCAATAGCCTAATGATTGATCCGCTGAAAGCGACGAAAGGAAGGCGTATGTCCAAGAAAACACGCAAGAAAACCACCAAGGCGTCCTCCGGGAAGGTGACCCGCGGCGGATCGGTGACGTCGGCCAAGACCGCAGCGAAGGCCGGCCGGGCGGCGGCGAACAAGTCAAGCAAAGCCAGGAAGTCCGCGAACGCGCCGGGAGCGACGCCCGCGGCGTCACGCAAGGCAACGGCCCCCAAGGTCAAGGCCGGAGGCCAGTCCGCAAGCGCAGCACAGCGGCCAAAAGCCGCGCCACCCGTCGGCGGCAAACCCGCCCTGGCCGAGGGCGCCAAGGCGCCCGGCTTCCATCTGCCGCGCGACGGCGGCCAGGCTGTTTCGCTGGCCGACTTCAGCGGACGAAAACTCGTGCTGTTTTTCTATCCACGCGCGGATACTCCCGGTTGCACCAAGGAGGCTATCGACTTCACGCGCCTGCGCGGCAAATTTGCCGAAAGCGATACCGCGGTGCTGGGAGTTTCGGCCGACCCGCCGAAGACCCAGGAAGCCTTTCGTGACAAACACCAACTCTCCATTCCTCTTGTTTCGGATGAACAACATGAGATGTTGGAGGCGTACGGGGTCTGGGGCGAAAAATCGATGTATGGCAGAACCTTCCAAGGCATCCTTCGTACAACGGTTTTGATCGGCGCCGATGGCCGGATCATCAAAATCTGGCGCAATGTCAAGGTCGACGGCCACGCCGACGAGGTGCTCGCAGCGGCACATGCCGCATGATTGGCCCGGTTCCATTTTCGAAAAATTAACCATACGCAGGTCAAATCACCCCCGCCATTTGAGCCGTACGGACCTGTTCTCCGATCGGCGCGGGAGTGCCGATGTCGTATCGTTCCGGTCATCATTCCGAGTATCTCCCACACCATACACATGACCACGGCAGGACCCACCCTCGCCGCCCGGCCACGACGCATGTTTCGTCGCATCAGGCACCGGCGCAGGAGGGCTACACCCTGGTGCACGCCGGCAAGCAGGTCCGGTTCGGGCCGGTCGTGTTCTGGATTGTGGTCGGCACGGTAACGGTGCTGGGCATGTGGTCAGCGGCGACCGCGACCTATTTTGCGTTCCGCGACGACGTTCTGACCCGGTTGCTCGCCCGCCAGGCGGAGATGCAGTACGCCTATGAAGACCGAATCGCCGAGTTGCGCGCCAAGGTCGATCGCACCACCAGCCGCCAGTTGCTCGATCAGGAGCAATTCGACCAGAAGCTCGACCAGATCGTGCGTCGTCAGAGCACGCTGGAATCCCGCGCCACGGCGCTGGGCGCCATTCCGGACGCGCTGGTCACAGGCTCGATCAGATCGCCGTCGCGGGGCACCAACCCGGCAGATGCCGCCACGTCGGGGACGCCAAAACCATCACCGATCAGCGATACTGCGATCTTCGTGGCCCCTCCGGACCGCGAGGCGCGGCTGGAATCGCGTGCGCCGGTAACCGTCAAGCCGCCTGCAAACCGGTTCGCGAAAATCCAGGGCGTCGACAACATGCTTGTCCGCCTGCAGACCTCACTGGATCAGGTCGAGGGGCGCCAGATGGCAGCGCTCAACTCGGTCGAGGACGGCATCGAATCGCGCGTGCGCCGAATGCGTGGCGTCATCACCGATCTCGGCCTCGACATGGCGCAACTGGAAGCCGCGACGCCGCGCGCCGGCATGGGCGGTCCTTACGTTCCCGTCAAACTTCCGCCCGACGCCGGCGCCTTCGAGCGCCAGCTCTATCGGATCAACATCACGCGCTCGCAAATGGAGCGCCTCAACCGGACGCTGGCGCTGGTGCCCTATCGCAAGCCGGTGGTCGGCGAAGTTGAATTCACGTCCGGCTTCGGGGTCCGCACCGATCCGTTCCTCGGTCGCCCCGCCATGCATACCGGTCTCGATTTCCGCGCCGCCATGGGTGACCCGGTGCGCGCGACCGCGAACGGAAAAGTGGTGTCGGCGGGATGGGCTGGCGGTTATGGCCGCATGGTCGAAATCGACCATGGCAACGGCCTGTCGACCCGCTATGGCCATCTGTCGGAAATCAGCGTCAAGGTCGGCGATCCCGTCAAGATCGGACAGGTCATCGGCGCAGTAGGCTCGACCGGCCGATCGACCGGTCCGCATCTGCATTACGAAACCAGGATCGACGGTGAAGCGGTCGACCCGCAGAAATTCCTGCGCGCCGGCGTGCGGTTGACTGCGGGCTGAAAAGGTCGCAGCGATATAGCCGGTTGGAGCGTTTCCGGCGAAAGCCTGCCCCGCACTTGATGCGGGATGGATACCGGTTCGCGCAAAGAAAACACGTCAAAATAAAGAGACAGAGCCTCCGTTCCGATTCGATCGGAACGGAAAGGGTTCTAATGTCCGACCTCGCCGGTGATCACGTCGCCGAACAGCCGCCATGCCTCGCCGTCGAACTTCATCAACTGCATCTGCTCGATCGGAAAGAAATCGTCAGGGCTGGTGTTGACCTTGATGCCCGGCAGCATCATCTCGGTCGAGAAATTCTTGAGGTTGGCGGCCTGCTTCATGACATTTTCGCGGGTGAGGTCGTCGCCGCACTGCTTGAGCACCTGCACCATGGTCTGCGCTGCCGCATAACCGTAGACATTGTTGGAGTTGGTCTTGTCGCCTTCCGGATAATACTTGTCCATGAAAGCCTGCCAGGTCTTCACGCCCGGATCGTCGTTCCAGGCCGGATCGGTCGGATCCTTCAGGTAGGCCGTCGAAATGATGTCCTTGGCGTTTTCAAGGCCCGCCGGTTTCAACACCGCGGCCACCGATGTCGAGACGTTCGCGAGGAAGAATTTCGGCTTCCAGCCGAGTTCGCCGACTTTCCGGATCGCTTGCGCCGACCCCTTTGGTGCTGCCCAGGAGAAGAAAATGTCGGCGCCAGAATCGTGCAGGGCGACGATCTGGGAATCGATCGTCGGGTCGCTCACCTCATAGGATTTGTCGGCGATGATCATGCCGGCCTTGTCGCCGAGCCCGTCACGCAATCCCTTGACCTGATCCTTGCCGGCATCATCGTTCTGCCAGAACACCGCGATCTTGCCGTTCGGATAGTGATCGAGAATGTACTTCGCGTAGATGCGGCCTTCGCTCTGGTAGTTCGGCTGCCAGCCCATGGTCCACGGAAAGTTCTTCGGATCGCCCCATTTGGTGGCGCCGGACGCCACGAACAGCTGCGGGACTCTCTTGGCGTTCATGTATTTCTGGATCGCCGCGTTGGACGGCGTGCCGAGCGACTGGAAGATCAACAACACCTCGTCGCCTTCTACCAGCTTGCGCGCCTGCTCGATCGCCTTCGGCGGGCTGTAGGCGTCGTCATAGGTGACGAAGGTGATCTTGCGGCCGTTGATGCCGCCCTCCGCGTTGATCTTGTTGAAATAGGCCGCTTCCGCCTTGCCGATCACACCATAGGAGGAGGCCGGCCCGCTATACGGCATGATATTGCCGATCTTGATCTCGGTATCGCTGGCACCCGGATCATATTTCTTTTGCGCGGCGGCCGTCGTCGTCGTCACTGCCGTCACGGCAAACGCCGCGAGCGCCAACAGGCTCCTGATACGGGCTGGCATCGTTCTCTCCCGCCTGGCGACTTATTTTGATCAAGTGTCGCAAGTCAGGCGCACGCATGCAAGCATCGGCTTGTTGGGGTGTGACAGTCCGGGGGTCGTACCCTTACGGGGTGGAGCCCTTGGGGCGCGAGGCGATCTCGATCATCTTTCCCTCGTCGTCATCAGGCGCATAGGTCTTCGCCCGGTCATAGGCCTGCACCGCGGCTCGGCCCATCAAGGGAGCATTCGACAACAGGCTCTCGGCCAATGCCACGGCGTAGACCGCATCCTTGTGCCGCAGCGCGGCGGTGAAGGTCGGGCCAGAGAAATTTCGCGCGACCATGCGCTTGGAATGCCGGATCACCTGCGGACTGGCGGCAACGCCGGTTTCAAGCGCCTCCAGCACCAGCTTCATGTCGAGACCGGCCTGCTCGGCGATCGCAAGCCCCTCCGCCAGACCCGCGATCTGGATCGCGCCCATCAGATTGTTGATCAGCTTGTAAACCGTGCCGGTGCCGGCCGGGCCGAAATGCCGGATCGTCGTCGAGAGCGGCGCGAGATAAGGCCGCGCGGAATCGAGGTCCGCTGGCTCGGCGCCGACCAGCATGGTCAGTTTTCCGCCAGCCGCCGCATCCGGCAGACCGGTGACCGGGCTATCGATATAGACGAGACCGCGTCCGCGAAGCTCGCGTGCCAGATCGAGCGCGTGGCCATACGACACGGTGGAACATTCGATCGCCAGCGTGCCGGCCTTGGCCGTTCCGGCGGCGCCGTCCTGGCCGAGCCACACCGCGCGTGACGCCGCATCGTCTGCGACCATGCTGACGACAGCATCGGCTCCATCGGCCGCGTCCGCTGGCGAGGCGGCCCATCGCGCGCCGCGCGCGATCAAATCCTCCCCTTTTGCCTTGCTGCGATTCCAGATCGCCAGCGTGAAACCGGAATCGAGATAACGGCCGGCCATGCCATGGCCCATGCGTCCGAGACCAATGAAAGCGACATGAGCCATGGCTTATTCCACATCCTCGACGGCGCCCGGCGTCGTGCCAAAGGCACGCTGCGCCAGCGTCGCCGCCATGAATTCGTCGAGGTCACCGTCGAGCACGCCCGAGGTATCCGAGGTCTGCACGCCGGTGCGAAGGTCCTTCACCATCTGATAGGGCTGCAACACATAGGAGCGGATCTGATGGCCCCAGCCGATGTCGGTCTTGGCGGCCTGGTCGGCGGCGGCCTGCTCCTCGCGCTTCTTCAGCTCCATTTCGTAAAGCCGCGCGCGCAACATGTCCCACGCCTGCGCCTTGTTCTTGTGTTGCGAGCGCCCGGCCTGACAGACCACCGCCACGCCGGTCGGAATGTGGGTGAGCCGCACGGCGGATTCGGTCTTGTTGACGTGCTGGCCGCCGGCGCCGCCGGAGCGCATGGTATCGGTGCGCACATCGGACTCGTTGATATCGATCTTGATTGAATTGTCGACCACCGGGAAGATCGCCACGCTCGAAAACGAGGTGTGCCGGCGCGCATTGGAATCGAACGGCGATATCCGCACCAGCCGGTGCACGCCCGCCTCGGTCTTCAGCCAGCCATAGGCGTTGTGGCCGCTGATCTGGATGGTGGCCGATTTGATGCCGGCCTCTTCGCCTTGCGTCTCTTCCAGATACTCGATCTTGAAGCCGTGCTTCTCGGCCCAGCGCGTATACATGCGCAGCAGCATGGCGGCCCAGTCCTGGCTCTCGGTGCCGCCGGCGCCGGCGTGAACCTCCAGATAGGAGTCGAAGCGGTCCGCCTCGCCGCCCAGCAACGCCTCGAGCTCGCGGCGCGCGACGTCCTTTTTCAGGGCTTTCAGCGCGGCCTCGGCTTCCGCCACCACGGTTTCATCGTTCTCGGCTTCGCCGAGTTCGATCATCCCGATATTGTCCTCGAGCTCGCGCTCGACCTTGCCGATACCGCCGAGCGAATCCTCCAGCGAGGTCCGCTCCTGCATCAGTTTTTGGGCTTTCTGGGGATCGTTCCAGAGATTGGGATCTTCGGCGAGCTTGTTCAGTTCGGCCAGACGCGCCGTGGATGCATCGACGTCAAAGATGCCTCCTCAGCAGCCCGACTGACTGCTTGATCTCTTCCACCAACCGTTCGACTTCGGCACGCATATTGTTCTCTTTGTTCTCTGATCTGCGGCACGAGCCGCCATTGCATTACTAAGGCGTTTTCCGGCGAAAGCCTGCCCCGGACTTGATCCGGGCTGGATACCGCGTGAAGAAAACGCGTCAAATAAGAAGTAGAGCCTCCGTTCCGATTCAATCGGAACAGAACGGCTCTGCAGGGGATTTAGCGGCGGACAGCGCAAAGCGCAATCGGCCCCGACGGGCTTCTGCACGAGAGCCGACGCCAGTTTGCCCTGATTGCGCTAGTAAAGCCCGCCGGTGCCGGAGCGCATGATGCTGCGGTCGGCATCCGGCGACACCGTGAGCGGGCGGCCGTCCGCGTCGGCAACGCCGATCACCGAATAATTATCCGGCGGCGCGGTGCCCGGCTTGAAGGCCTCCAGAATGGTCCTGCCACTGTCGCCCGGTCCGGCGCGCATGCCGCTCTTGGCATCGACCCGGATCAGCTTGATTCCGGCCGGCACGCGGAACGGAACTGCGGGCTTGTCCGCGAGCGCAAGCTTCAAGAAATCCCGGGCGACGGGGGCGGCGAGATGGCCGCCGGTGGCATTCCTGCCGAGGTTGCGCGGCTTGTCGTAGCCAATATAGATGCCGACCACGATGTCCGGCGAAAAGCCGATGAACCAGGCATCCTTTTCATCGTTGGTGGTGCCGGTCTTGCCGGCAATCGGCTTGCCGACCTCCTTGAGCGCGGTGGCGGTGCCGGCCTGCACCACGCCTTCCATCATCGAGGTGATCTGGTAGGCCGTCATCGAATCCAGCACCTGCTCCCGGTGATCGATCAGCTGAGGCTCGGGCTGATTTTTCCAGCCGCCGGGCGCGTCGCAGCCACGGCATTCGCGCTGGTCATGCTTGAAGATGGTATGGCCATAGCGATCCTGAATGCGGTCGATCAGGGTCGGCTTCACCCGCCGGCCGCCATTGGCGAACATCGAATAGGCCGTGACCATTCGCATCACAGTGGTTTCGCCGGCGCCGAGCGCATAGGACAGGTAATTCGGCAGTTCGTCATAGACCCCGAAGCGCTTGGCATATTCGCCGATCAAGGGCATGCCGATGTCCTGCGCAAGCCGCACCGTCACGGTGTTGAGTGACAGTCGCAACGCGTTGCGCAGCGTCGTCGGACCATAATATTTGCCGGCCGAATAGTTCTCCGGACGCCAGACGCCCGCGCCCTGCCCCTGATCGATTTCGATCGGCGCATCGACCACGACCGTCGAGGGCGTATATCCGTTGTCGAGGGCCGATGAGTACACGATCGGCTTGAAGGACGAGCCCGGCTGGCGATAGGCCTGCGTCGCCCGATTGAACTGAGACTGGTCGAACGAGAATCCGCCGACCATCGCCAGCACGCGACCGGTCCAGGGATCCATCACCACCATCGCACCTGAAACCTCGGGCAACTGGCGCAGCCGGAACTGGCCCTCCACCGCGGCTCCGTCCTTGCTGATCAAGGGATCCGCATAGATCACATCGCCCGGTGCCAGCACCTGCGACACCGCAGTCGGCGTCCTGCCCCGCGCCGGGCCGGCAGCGGCCTTTGCCCATCTGACGCCGTCGAGCGTGATGTTTCCGGTCTGCCTCTCCTTGACCACGGCGCCACCGAGTTCGCGACCGGGCTGGAAGCCAATTCGCGCGGACTGTTCGCTGGTCTCCAAGACCACCGCCATCCGCCATGGCGAGATGTCCGACAACGATTTGATATCGGCGAGTTTCACGCCCCAATCGCCGGTTATGTCGATCTTGCTGGTGGCGCCCCGCCAGCCCTGCGCCTCGTCAAAGTTCACGAGGCCCGCGGCCATCGTCTTGCGCGCCATCACCTGCAGCTTGGGATCAAGCGTGGTCCGCACCGACAGACCGCCTTCATAGAGCTTCTTTTCGCCATAACGCTCGAACACATCACGGCGAACTTCCTCGGCAAAATATTCGCCGGCAAAGATGTGGGCACCGTTGGCCCGGTTGGTCACGTTCAACGGTTCCTTGCGGGCCTTGTCGGCGTCGGCCTGCTTGATCCAGCCATTTTCGAGCAGCCGATCGATCACGTAATTGCGGCGTTCGATAGCGCGGTCGTGGTTGCGCACCGGATGCAGCGCCGCCGGCGCCTTCGGCAGTGCCGCAAGGTAAGCCGCTTCCGCGATCGTGAGTTCGTTCACCGACTTGTCGAAATAGACCAGCGATGCCGCGGCAACGCCGTAAGCGCCGAGCCCGAGATAAATTTCATTGAGATAGAGTTCGAGAATCTTGTCCTTTGAATAGGCGCGCTCGATCCGCATCGCCAGCAAGGCTTCCTTGATCTTGCGGGTGAACGATACTTCATTGGTCAGAAGAAAGTTCTTCGCGACCTGCTGGGTAATCGTCGAGGCGCCCTGCGGACGGCGATTGGAACCGTAATTCTGCGCGTAAAGCACGGCGGCGCGCGCCATGCCGGAATAGTCGATGCCGCCATGCTCGTAGAAGTTCTTGTCCTCGGCGGCGATGAATGAATTGATCACC
>JAJYAH010000254.1 GCA_021779635.1 Pseudomonadota bacterium
AACAATCCCGCCTGGCCCCGCATCGCCTCACCCCCGCTCCGCCAGGGCCAAGTGAATCAGCACACCGCCAACTTGGCGAGGAAATTAGAAGCGCCCAACTTCCGGAACTACGGTGTGGACCGGCACCAGGTGGGCTCCCAAGGCCCACGTTATTGCTGATTCGGAACTTCGGGCTAAAGCCCAAGGCGCGTGGCGATCATCACGGCATCGGTACGGTTCCGCGCGCCGAGAACGCGGAAGATTGCCGCGAGGTGGATCTTCACCGTGCCCTCACCGATGTCGAGATCGCGGGCGATCTGCTTATTTGAGTGGCCCTTCATGAGCCGCCCAAGCACGTCGCGCTGCCGCGCGGTGAGATTCTGGGGCGGCGTTGACGTCGCGGCGCTTGGCGGTGCGTTGGCGGGCGCGAGATGGGCACTGGGCACCGTGACGTGCGCCGCGGCACGCGCGGCTCGCGCCGGAACATACAGGTGATCGCCACGAATGGTTCGCACCGCGTAGAGCAACTCGTTCGGTGAGCCCGATTTGAGGACATAACCGTTCATTCCCGCGTCCAGCGCGCGCTTGATGGTCTGCCAATCTTCGGTGGCGGAGAGCACGGCCATCCGCGGCCCGGGGAAACCCTCGCGCAGCACGCGCAGGCTTTCGACACCGTCCATGCCTGGCATGGCGAGATCGATCAGCAGCAATGCCCGGGGATGCGCACCGAGAGCCTCGAGCGTGGAGTCGAGATCGATCGCCTCGACCACCGCCTCCTCGGGAAACTCGACCTCCAGCACGAGACGAACGCCGTGACGCACCAGGGCATGGTCGTCCGCGACGATGAACCCCACTTCCAGGGTCACGTCACTCCTTTCAGGCCGGTGCAGCGATATCGAAGCGGGACCCATCCAATCACCGGCGCCTGTTCGATCCTGTCTTCCAACATCCCACATCCATGCACCTTACTAACTGCGGCGATAAATGGGATCGTAATCGCCCCATAAATTTATGGTTAACAACGAAATTTTGTGTTCGTTCGTCCGTCCGGGTTTCGTTTCTCCAGGGCGGTGGCACGCGCAAACGAAGTAGATCGTTCGACATAGAGCCGCATGCCTATTTTCCGCGACCGCCGTGCGGTGGTTGCATCATCGACCAGCCAGCGTTCCTGGCGTTCCCACGGAAAAGGGAGGGGCTAGCAATGCCCAGCAAGAGCGCCCGGCGGTACGTGATCGTCATTGACGACCAAGCGCTCGTTCGAGAGAGCGAGCGGCAGCTGCTGGAGGTCGCCGGGTACGCCGTGGCCGAAGTTGCCGATCCCGCAGATCTATCAGGGCTGGATCTGGATGCCGGCACCGACGTCGCAATTCTTGCGGATTTCGAACTCGCTGGGACGATGACGGGCGTCGACATTGCCCTCGCAATCATGTCGATTACGGGACGAAAGATTCCTACGCTGGTCTTATCAGGCAGTGTTGGCGATAATGCCTCAATGAGCGCTTCGGCACATCATCTGCCGTTCCTGACCAAGCCGGTGACCGATACGGCGCTGCTTGAATGGCTCGAGGGAGCCTTCGCCAATGCCAAACCGGAGCACCCGGACGTTCCCGCCAGACGCTGAGTCAACGATGCCGCAACGGCGAAGCACGCGAGGATTGCTCGTCGGCGGAATCGTCCTCGTCGCCAGTGCGGTTGCATGCACTGTTCTTCCGCATGTCTGGGAGCGCGACCACCTTATCCGGCGCCTCCAACGCGCACGCGCGGCGATCGTGCGCTTAGAGACGCAGTCGCGCACAGTTGTCGAGGTCGTCGATTCGCTGCGCGATGCCCGCAGCTCCGCGCTCGAGTTTGTGTTGACGGGCGCGCGTGCCGCGCGTGTCGCGTTCGGAGGGGCCACGGCACGAGTGCGTCCATTGTTGGCTCTCGAGGCAGCGTCCGGCGCCGCCCTGGGCGTGCCCGCCACGTTCAGTGCGGATTCGCGTGACCTGCTCGGGATATTGCGTGGGGCCATGGCATCGCAGGCCAATGCCGACGGAAGTCGGCAGGGGACGGGAGCGCTGCTCGACAGATCCCGCTACCTGATCCAGGCACTCGACCGCGCCCGAAACCGCGACCTCGCCGCCATCGACCAGCAAGTCCTTGCAATACTTGCGCAGGAAAGCGTGGCCGCACGCAGGCACGATCGGCGCGCGGTCGTCGCTTACGGGGTCGCAGGAGTCGCACTGGGTTTGGGGCTTCTGGCGCTGGCCTTGTACCGACGGAGGATCCTGCTCGTTGACGCGCAGATCCGCGTGAGCCGTGATACGGCGCTCGAAGCATCAATGACGAAGTCGCGTTTCGTTGCCATCGTCAGTCATGACCTGCGCCAACCACTGCACGCGATTAGCATGTTCGTCGGCGTATTACGGCGGCGTGTCAACGACGCCGCGCTGCATAAGGTCCTGGACAACCTTGATTCCGCGGTCGCGTCGATGCAGCGCATGTTCGCGACCCTGCTCGACGTGGCTCGGCTCGATGCTAATGCGATCCAGGTTGGCCGCCAGAATGTGCCACTGCAGCCGTTGTTCGAGACGCTGGCAAATGAGTTCGGCGGCTCGACCGTCGCAAAGGGCCTGACGCTGAGACTCCACCCGACATGGCTCTCGGTAAGGGCCGATCCCGCCCTGTTGGAGACGATTCTACGCAACCTGTTGAGTAACGCGGTGAAGTTCACCGAGGAAGGGCGCATCGACGTGGCGGCCTGGCAAGAGAAGGGGGCGGTGGCGATCGAGGTTCGCGACACCGGGATCGGTATCCCCACGGCGGATCATCACCGGATCTTCGGGCAGTTCGAGCGCGGTGGCGAAGGCGCGCGCGGTCGCGAGGGGCTGGGACTCGGGCTGTCCATCGTGCTGCGCATGGCGAACATGATCGACGCGGGGATACGCGTCGATTCCGAGCCGGGACGCGGTTCATCGTTCGTCGTGACGCTTCCGCCGGCGGCAAACACGGCCGTGGCGCCTTGTGTACGCAATACCGGGACCGTGCGGGTGTTGCTTGGCCGGCAGATCCTGGTGTTGGACCCCCACCAGGCGGGGCGCCATGCGCTCGCCCTCGCGATCGAGAGTATGGGGGCGCATCCGCTAGAGGCGGGCACCACGGAGGCGGCGTTCGCGCTGCTCAGCGCATCGGCGCTCGGCGAGCCAGTCGCAGCGGTGATCGATCAAGAACTCGGCGCCGAGACCGCCGGTGACTTCCTGCGGCGCTTCGCCGAGGCACGAGGGCGGGCACTGCCGGCGGTCATCGTTTCCGCAGCCACGGATGGGCGGGCGCTAAAGAACCTCGCCGCGGCGGGCTGTCCGTGGCTACTAAAGCCAGTTTCGCCGGAAGTGCTGCTCAGCCTCCTGACGCAAGTGATAGAAAGCGATGGTCCACGACCGACGCCGACCGATCACGGCTGAGGAACAGCGCCCGCGGGGAACCACGGCGAGAATCCGACGAACGATATAAGGAGGGCATAGAGCGGTTGTACTAGCCGCCTAGCTGAATATTCACCGAGCCTTTCTCGGGGCACGTTCACGACATCCAAGATCCCGCACGGTACGCGGGCGTAACAGCCGGCCGATCAATGTGTGCGCCAGCGAACCGCGTCCTACACTTCCCCTCACGGAGAACTCAGGTGCGCGTGCTGTTGATCCGATCCCACTCTCTCGATGCCGAGCGCAACATGGCGGCGTTCCACGCCGCAGGCTTCATCACTGACCATGCGCAAAACGCGGAGGAGGCATTCACATTCATCCGCCAATACGTCTACGATATTGTCATCCTCGCGACGCAAGGGGCGGGCCCGGAGGGCGGCGCAGCAGTGCGCCGCATACGTGAGCAGGGCGATTGCACCCCGATCTTGGTGTTGTGCGATCGGCCGTCCAGCGATCACTGCATCGCCGCACTGCGCGCCGGGGCGGACGATGTGCTGGGCGGGACCTACCGAGCCGAGGAACTTGTCGCGCACGTCGAGGCGATTGTCCGGCGCAGCCGTGGTTACGCAACACCAAAGCTGCACGTGGGCCCGCTTACGATCGACGTTACCGGGCCGGGCGTCGCGATACACGGGAGGGAAGTCCATCTCCGCCCGAAAGAACTCGAGATCCTTCGTCTCCTGGCGTTGCGCCGTGGCCGTGTGGTCTCCTGTCGCCAAATCGTCGACCTGCTTTACGATGGGCTCAGCACTCCCGATGAGAAGATTATCAGAGTTTTCGTCTGCGGGCTGCGCAAGAAGCTTGCAAAACACGGTGCCGCGGGGCTGTTGGAGACCGTGCATGGCTTTGGCTACGTGGTGAACCCGGCGGCGCGGAGCGCGGCGGCCACAATGGTGCCGGGTCTGGCAACGCCTTCGACGGAAATGCGCGTGCACTGAAGGGCGTCGCGGGCGCTCACGTGAGGTATTGGCTCGCGGTTGATCTGTCACTGAGTTGTGAGCCACTCTCTCAAGTTAGCCGTGGCCGGAAGAAATTGGACAGGTCAGCGCAACGCCGAGGTGCACTCCACCTTCAACATTGGCCTTGATGCCCTGGTTCTCAGGGGGCAACGCATCGCTGACCGTCCGCGTGCAAAACGACCTGCGCCAGGCTTACTTTCATCTGAAGTTCCTGCAACCTGACCGAAAAAGGTCGGACTATAACGATAGGGTCACGTCGTAATGACGACTCTCAACGATGTCGGGTCCATGTAGCAGCGCGACCATAGACCCCGGACAAGCAAGGCGCTGCATTGCCGGTCCGGAGTTTGGCGCGCGCAACAAGATGCGGAGCGGCAAGATGTTGAACGGTCTTTGGACGCTCGAAATCACCGACTCTCGAGGCCTGCGAGCGCGCGGGTTGGTGCTACTTCGCAATGGTACCGTGCTGGGCAATGGCGATGCCATCGATATCACCGGTACCTATGAGCAGCATGAGAGCGCGATCCTCACCACGCTGCACGTGGTGCTCCGCGGTAGCGGACCCGGCGGTGAGCCGATTGCGGAGCGAGTGCACCTGCAGGCTCAAGGACAGGCGATCGGTGACGTGATCGCGGCATCCGCGATTTTCCCGGAGGATGCCGGACGGCGCGCCGACTTTCGCTTGCAGTCGCGAGCGGTCATGGACCAGCCGCATTTTGGGTTGCCAGCCCGCCTTTCGCTCGTCGCCGAATCCCCACTGGGACCTGGCGCCGCTGACCGCTCCGCAACCAATGACGTGCGTAGCCGCCCGAGGCGCGTGCGGATGATCCTCCCATGAGGAGAGAGGAGCTCGACATGTCCGCCTACAGGGACTCACACTTCTCGTCGTCAGAGGCAACGGGCTTCGTCGATATTGACTGGTTGCATCTCGGGCTAGACGACCGAGGCATATTGCCGATGAACACGGTATTCCCCCTTGTCTTTTTGCTGGCATTGGCGGCCTGGATCGTAGTTCTGGCGACGGCCTTCTCGTTAGGCGGGATGGTAAGCTGACGCGGTCCCTACTGGAGCAATAAAAAAAAGGAACGAGCGCCCCTATGAGATGGCTCTCCCTTGTGCTGGCCACCGCGGCATGCGCCACCGGATTGGTCGCCGCGCGACTATGGCGCAAATCAAGCCAGGTCAAGATCGATTCCGGCTGGCGGCCGCCCGGAACGGATGGTCCGATAGAGCCCAACGGAGAAGGCGCGCACGCGATCGGTTGGTCAGCCGCCACGGTTCAGGCGTTCAATGCAGTAGTCGATCTCAATCGTAAGGCGGCCCTCTGGACTGCCGTTTCGGTTACCCTAAGCGCGCTCACTGCATTTTACGCAGCAATGTCCCCATAGTCCAAATATGCGGATCCATATTTCAGTGTTGCGGCGCTGCTTGCTGCCGGCGATGGCGTTGCGCGCCGCTGCCCTCGCGATCTATGGCCGGCCGTTCCACGGACCGCAATCTGCGTGACAGTCTTGTCTACCCCTATCCGGTCACGTTATCGGCAAGATCCCCTCGGGAAGGGCTAATCGAGGGCCGTTCGGGAGTTCTCAGAAAGGCAGATAGACCTTGGATCGATTGGACATCGAGAAGCTAAGCAGAGGCGTAAATTTTGCCGACATGGCAGACCCACGAAATGTGATTGCACTCGGGCATCTTACCCGAGATGAGCGGGAGGAGTTTGCCCGCTTGACCAAATCTCTGGTCCTTTATTTCGGGGATGAAGTGAATGCTTGTCGGCGTGCGGAAGAAACGGCTGCCCTCGCTGCGGCGCCCGCGGGGGTTCCGCTGGAGAGCCTGAACGGCCTCAATATTGGGTGCGGGGACCGCTTAGTTTCGCCCTACCTAACCCCAGTGGATATCATGCGAAAACCGCCGGCCGACGCTGTCGGAGGTGAGCATCACGCCATGACGCCCGGCGCGATCCTAGCGTTGCCGGACGAACTTCCTTTCCGCGCAAACTCCGTCGATTACATCATCGCATTGCACATGCTTGAGCATGTCGGTGATCCAGTCGAGGTGATCTTGCACTGGCTTGAAGCACTCAAGCCGGGTGGTGGGATCGGCGTCGTTGTTCCAGACTGGCGCTATAGCTGGGATGCTCGATACGATGGCGCTCCTTACGGGCACAAGTGGAACCCGGAACCCGACTTAATTAGCCAGCTGTATCGTGCTCATTGGGCGGAAAAATGCGCGCTCGAGACGCTTGCCAGCTACGAGTTTAAGATATCTTTCGACTTCGTTCTCCGAAAACCGGGCGAGTTCAAACCATTCTCTATCGAGAAATTGTCGGCGAACAAATCGGGTCGGCAGCTCTTTGAGATAGGCGTGTTCTTAGAGACCACTTGAGAATGGTTGCGGCGGTATTGATGACGGCGATTCAAACTCGGGATATGCACCCGAGAGAGAGCCCCGGCTCTGCCGTGGGGTCCTACTTCGGCGCCGATTCACACCTGGAACTCGCGACTCCGTGACGGCTGCTGGGGGTTTTTCCCAGGCTGCCTCGGGGCATTCAGGCACCTCTTTCCGTTGGGCCCACATATGGTAAGCGGGTGCAGCCGCGGAGGAGGAGCTGCGATGCCTGAAACCGGGACAGAGACACCTCTCGACCTGTCGCTGTTCGAGGATCTGAAACCGGCCGCGCCCATAGCCGTGCCGGAAGCGGCGCAGGCGATTACGGTGGCGGCAGCGGGGACAGCGGTCACGGACCCGCGGCTGGCACCCGAATCGCCCCCGCCGCGTCTGGTCGAGATCGCCAAGCTCGCGCCCGAGGATCTCGCGGCGGCGGAACAGGCGGCGGCGCAGATCAACTTCCGTGAAACTGCCTCGCTGCTGGCGCACGGCGACGGCGTGCTCGGCCAGATCGCCCAGGCCTCCCGCCGGTTGCTGACCGGTGCGCGCCTCGGCGATGCCGGCGAGATCGGCGACATCGCCGCGGCGGTGATCGACGGCGTGAAGATCTTGCGTATCGAGGACCTGCAGTCCGAGGCCGGCGGCCACCAGGCTGCGCGCAAGGGCCTGATCGGGCGGTTTCTCGGCTCCGTCGCCGACGCGCATTCCGCGTTCAAGGGCTTCGCCGAGAACCGCAAGACGTTTCTAGAGCTGATGGACAGGGAGCAGGCCAAGGCGCGCAAGACTAAGGCCGACCTTGCCATTGCCATCGAGCTGCTTGACCAGCAGGCCGCGGCGATCCGCATGAGTCTGCAGGCACTCAAGATCGACATCGCCGCGGGGCAGATCGCTCTCGATCGCGGCCAGGACGAGCTGGAGACGCTGCGCCAGCACGCGATCGAGACCGGCGAGCCGGCCGATGCCGCCGATGTTCTGGAGTTCCGTGGTTCGCTTGCCAATTTCCGCGGCAAGGTCGCCGAGATGCGCGAGAACTTGGTGGCTTCCGCGCTGCTGATCCCAATCATCGGGCAGAACCGCAAGGCCGCCGAGACGCGGTTGATGAAGATTTCTAACGGCATGCTGGTAGTGATTCCGCGGCTGATGGCCGTGGCCTCGCAAGCCGTGGTGCAGGTCGATATCCGCCGTGCCGCGGAGGAGAGCGAGAAGCTCGACGAGGCGGCGCGTCAGCTGACCCTGCTCGCAAGCAAGGGTGCGCACGACGCGGCAACTTCGGCGGCCCGCAGCCTCGGCGGCGACCAGCGTAACATCGAGGTGCTTGCCAAGGTGGCGGAGGAGACGATCCAGACCATGCACGAGGTGATCGGGATCGAGCGCGAGGTGGCCGCGGGCGATCGCGAGCGCGAAGCGAAGCTGATGGCGCTGCGAGACCGGCTGGCCTCAGGCATGCGCGGTGTCGCGCAGGCCGCCGTGCAGGGCTGACGCGCTATGGAGGAGGGAGGTAACTTCGACATGCAGGCGGCATGGCTGCGCCGCTTCCACGCCGACACAGAGAGCAACCTGCGGGCCTTCGCGCTGCGGCTGAAGGAGGCGCTGCCGGAGCTAGTGACGGTGCACGAGAGCCGGGGGCTGTTTTCCCATGGCGGCCGGATCACCGGCGTCAGCGTCTCACTTGGCGACCATCATTACGCGCTCGAACTGGCGAGCGGGAAGCTGCGGGCGACGGTCGCGATGGTGGTGCGCGGCATTACGCTGAACACGAAAGACCTCGATCCGGGCGACTGGTTTGCCCGCCTGGCTCAGGAGACGCGGGAGGCAACGCAGCACGCGAAGGCGCTCAGCCAGTCGCTCAGTGCGTTCATGGAGAGCTGAGATGAGCGACGAAACCCCCGTCTCCCCGGACCACGAGGCTCGTGTCGCCGACATCCAGACGGCCTTGCGGGCGAGATCGGAA
>JAJYAH010000255.1 GCA_021779635.1 Pseudomonadota bacterium
GAGCCTCCGGCAATCCCGGGGCGGTTCACGTCTGCTTTAGGAAGCTGGGATTGACCATCAATTCCCCGGGCGCCACTTTACCCATGAATACCGGCCGGAGTGCGTGTGACTTGAATCGCCACATGTTGTCTTTCTCCAATACGCACTCATTGATCAAATCTGCCACCATGGGGGGATTTGATTGTTGCTTCGATGGACCACCATAGAAAATGACTATACCCCGCACGGTCGCGCAGCGTTCGCCGCTCGATGCTACATATAGATTGGTGACCAGGTGACGTACTGCTCTCACGCCGCTAATCCCTAGTTGACGCACTGCTTCCGTGGGGCTTTGACGAGCACGCCACTCATAAAATGCTTGGATCTGTTCACGCCCTTCAAACCGGTGGTGACCCACTATCTTCACACTGTCCGGAGTGAAAAATTCATGGGCAGTGCGCCCTTCGTTGACGTCAACGTCGTACCAATATGCCACCTCAAGACGATGGAGAGCGTGCCAGAGGAGCAATTCGTCGTGAGTACTCGTGGGCGCTTCAGGCAACTTGTGATTGGTCGCAATTTCGTTATGTGTCATCGAATGGGCCTTTCGATTTGTAACGGCGCTCCGTTGCGGTGAGTTTTCCCTGCTAAATCGGCTTCGCCCGTGAGTTCCATTCAAACCGTCTCGCTAGAGCCATGAGGCAGCCGCCGCCAGCACGATTGCTGTCTCTAATGAGGTTGGGATAGCAGTGTGGATTGCCAGAATTATCTCGCATTCGTGATTGAAGGTCGTCGGAACGCTAGTCTAGGAGCACAGCCACGGCAACGCAGGCTGATCTATTTCTCTTTGACCAATTCCGTTGTTGGCACGAAACGGACCAAACGGGCCGGTCTGACGATGTCCGTTGTTCGGGGTATTTCGGAAGTCCCGTTTCAGGGGCGCCTGGACCCGATTTTGACCCAACTCGGGCATCGATGAAGGTGCTCCAAATGCGTCGAGTTCCGACGCTTCACTTCGCCGCGTCCTCTCGCCTCGGCCACGGCATACGAGGCAGCGCTCTGTTCTCAACGGGCCATACTCTTTGAATCAAGCCGAACATAAGGGCTGTGGTCAGTCCGATCAGTATTACGCCGTTAAGCGCCTCCAGCGCGCCCATAAGCCTTCAACGATCAGTCAGAAAGAGTTGCGAGTGTCCGTAGGTCGTGATGGCGCTGAGCGAATACAGCATCGCTGCTTCGCCATCAGGCAGTGCACCGAGAAGTCGATAGGCCGCCGCCCATATTCCAGCCTCGATGGAGTGCAGGCAAGTTGCCCAGATAGCGGTGCCTCCTATGCCGAGCGCAAATGCGTAGATGAAATGAGGGCGGCCTCTGGCAACAGTCAACACTTGGACCATTTTCACATTGAACAACCCCAGCCCTAAGACGTGAATGATCACCGTTGATACGATCAACGGTATGCTCCACGCCCAGCTGCTGTTCCACACCGGTGCACCATCCATGGCCAGATTGCCCAAACCAGTCGCTTTTCCTTGGCACGTCGACCGCGCGGACGCGAAAATACCTGTGCGATTGTAACACTCCGCCAGTGGACTCTTCCAGACACCCGAAGGGTCTCCTGTTGGAACATCGGGTCTCTTGGCGCAGTGCCGCGGCGCGTCCGAAGATGGGGGTAGACCGGAAGTGTCCGGCGCGCCTTCAGGGCGAAGCGATTGACTCTGAGCGGACGTTAGGTCGCAGCGTGTGCGGCCGGTTATTGGCCTTTCTCCCCCAGCCCGTCACAAAGTGCTAGGTTTTAGAAATTGATGGGTGTTCCCGGTCGGGCACGCCATCACATTCTCGGCGCCTGCAACGAATGCAAAATAAGAAAGGGAGAGGATCAAATGTGGATAATGACGAACAACAGCTACCTGTCAATCGCTAGCAAGGATTGTGGCCCGGCTGAACTGCTAGTCAGGGCTCGGCGTCCCGGGGATATCGAGAAGGTATTCCCAAATGCCAAGGTAACCCGGCAAACCGACAGCGATTATCTATATCGGGCAATTCTGCCACGCGATGCGGTTAAACAGGCCCTGGCCGCAATGATCGACCTTATCGATTACCCGAACTTCAAGGATAGCGTTGAAGACAGGTCATTGCATGCTGCCTATGTCAGTGTCTGGTGTGCAATGGCAGGACTACAACATCCGCCGCCGGAGATAGAACGAACGACCCATGCAAGGTCAGCTCTAACCTCGAAAAACACACGGTAGCGCGGGTTTTCTTGAACCCAAACCTGCTTGCGCGGGCGACATGTCTAAGTGTGCTCTGTTGGCCCTTTTGAGAACGGCCGAAGGTATCGAGCAACGTCCGAGTTCGAGGGCTCGAAGGATTACGGATTGAGCGCAGCCGTGTAGATCGGAGATGAACTAGCCGTGAAGGAATTGCACAAGCTTTTTTCCGAGAGCTTGCAAGCTCAGGAACAAGTCGTAGGCTTCCGCCAAGAAAACAAATAAAAATGCGTGAACAAGATACATGCGGCTCTCGAAAAACATGAGGGCGCGTTCAAATAAGCGTCTTGGATATGGACTCGCGTCAAAAAGGAAAACGCTTGCCGGTCCTAGAACGAGCGAACCGACGATGTCGCTTGCATAGTGAAAACCAAAAATGACCTTAGGAATCGCTATAACCGCTGCGACCCAAACAAAGCAGAATGACCCGAGCAATCGCCGCTCTGCAAAGACTACCGCGGCAAGGCCGAAAAACAATGTTCCTGTGTCGCTCGGAAACGAACTCGTTCGGTCCCACGTCATTGGTAGAATGAAAGTTTTCAGATGAAGCGCTGGGTCTAAAGCTGGACGCGTGTGGACGGCGATGTGAAACTGTGACCAAAATGAAAAGATCGTCGCCAGGCAGACCGCCAACAGCCCGGCCAGCATTCGACCGCGGCGTTCTTGGTTGCCACCGGAGAACCACAGGGCGGGAAGAGAAAAGAATACCGGGAATCCCCTGAAGAGCGAATTGTTCGCGAGTTCCCAGAGGTCCTTATTTCCTCCACCGAATGAGTTGAGCGCAAGCAGAATTTCTTTATCAAGACCGGCAATAGTCATCGTTAACGAATTCATCGCATCGCAAACCTTGAACCACGAAAACAGAGACGCGAAAGAGTAGAGTAGCCACGATCCGCAACCACTTGCAAGCCGCTGCTAGTCATCGGAATGATGGTTAAGTGACGTACCACATGCGCCGCGAACTGAGGCAGCGACTATCGATGTCTTGCCGCCGACTTTGGCAGCGAATTCCCTGGCTTGCTCAATCGATGATGCGCGTACGGCTTCCGCAATTGTCTTCTGCGCGACTTCCATGCCATGGCTCTTTTTGAGCGTGTCGTAGACGTGCTTGAGGACCGTCGCCTCAATGCGTCTCTGCTCGAACATTGGAATTGGAGAGCGCGCTGTATCGGTCATGGGATTTCTCTCTTTCCTGGTACAGTCTGGCCACCCTATCGGCCCCCTGAGCCAACCAGAACTTCCATTTCGACGACGAATGGCTTGTGGCTGCCGCCATCGGGGAAGGAAAGCCGCAGTGCCAGCGAAATAGTCGTCGAAAGATACGAACGTAAGGATTTCGTCTCGGTGCGAACCGAGACGCCCTGAAACCCTGCGTCAATGAAGAGCTTGCTTAGCCGCTCGGGGGTCCGGATAGAGGCATAGCGGTTAAGCTGTTCAGCGCGCTCGGGTACATATCCGGCGATGACGGTACATATGCGCGTGAAGAGCGAGCGTTCGGGGAGCGAGTTTACGATGACCGCCGCGCGTCCCTCGCGCTTCAACACGCGCCGGAACTCCGTAAGGCCACGGGACCGGCACCGGCAACGGAGGCAGAAACGTCGCGGGCGAATACCTTGTCGCCGAACCGCTTGATTACTTCCATTTTGCCGAGGCGCCTGACTGGGTTTACGGGTTGGTGTTACAGCCCGATTCCGAAACAAGACCTGCTGCCTCGGTGAGGGCAATAGACGTGGCACATCCATCGAAACGGAAGGGCAGCGGCTTCGAGCTGGAAGTGGTGTAAGGTGCTGCAGGGCTACGCCATCAAGGCGGTGAAAATCCCGCTGTCGGGATCGGTGGCAGGCTTCGCCGGCGACATCGGTGCGGTGCTGACAAGGCAAGATATTTTGACTAACCTTCAATGCGGGCCATCAAGACGGGGTAGGACAGGGCCCGCGAGAGGAGATCGATGAGCACAGTAAAAAGCGCTCTGGCCCAGAAGAGTGGCCCCCTGATCCATGTTCGTTCCGGCGACATGGTCGTCGAAGCCCTGCGCCAGATGCGCGAAAACCGGGTCCGGTCGGTGCTGGTAATCGACGACGACGTGCTGGTTGGTATCGTGACCCAGGGTGACTGCGCCATCAAAGTGCTGCTGCCCGGGCTCGATGCGAAGCAGACGCCGGTGGGCCAAGTGATGACGGGCAACCCGGTGACGGTCAAGCCGGACGATCGGCTGGAAGGCTGTATGGCAATGATGGCTGCGCGCGGTTTTCGCCATCTGCCAGTGCTGGACGCGGGCAAGGTCGTGGGCGTGATCTCGATCGGAGACGTCGTCAAGGACATCATCCGGGATTTGGAGCACAACGTGGGCGACCTGATGGGCTACATCATGAGGGACGGCCCCGGGGGCTGACAGACGAACCGCGGTGCCGTCGCCCCGTCCGCGATCCTGCGGCGGCCCTAGTTCTTCTAAAATTGAAAACCGCTCGCCGAGGTGGTCTAGCCGCTGCCAGTTTTCAGCCCGGCCCTGCGGCCAGTTTTTTTACGTCAGCAATGCGTCAGGCGGTCGCCGCGATCGCCCGCTTCACCATCATCGGATGCCACCGCCTAGTTAAGTGACCTGCTGAGAAATGACCGCTTGTGGCACATCGCGTCTCTTGGCGCAGTTCCGCGGCGCGTCCGAAGTTGGGGGGTAGACCGGAAGTGTCCGGCGCACCTTCAGGGCGAAGCGATTGACCCGCAGCGGACACTTGGTCGGTATCCGCTCTGTACAGCAATGCAATGACTTGTTGACCTCATTCTTACAGCGTCGGAGACACGATCACCAATGGCGCTATACTAGCCGAATACTCAACCGCAGATCGCGTGCGCCCATAAATGACTGAATGCGACGAAGCCCTTCCGCTTGACAGAGGCTAACGCTCAATATGCGCGAACTTTCTGTCCGATCACTTCTGATTTCGCATCTCGCGATGTTCATCGTGTTCTGTTTATTCGTCAAAGTACCGCAATGTCCGACTTGAGTCCGGAATGCGCACCCAAGCGGACGTCCGCCGACCAGTTGAACTGATGGGTTCGCGCCCCAGCGATAATAACCAATCCGCCGATTGCTTCGCCGCAGCCGGTTGCGCGCCAGGCAGCCCGGCGGGCAAATCAGTCATTCGCTTGTCGAGTCCTCTTCGCAAAAATATTCCGGTTCACTTTTGACCCAAATCACTTCTACATCTACCACCGTCCCGTCCCGAGAGAGGGGCGTTTCGCGATCGTCACGAACGTAGGGTGCGGGATGCGGTGGACGCGGCAACGTCAAAAGACGAATGACATTGCGCGCGGACGGCGAAGTCGTGTGGTCCTGACGCCCCGACGCTGGCGTCAAGTTGGTGGGGTTTACTCCACGGGCGAGGGTGGCAAGAAAGCCCGGTCACCCGGGAGAGCGCGAAGGAAACCGTTAAAACCATTGCGCGGGGAATGCCGGGCGATCCGGCGTGACCGTGGTGACTAACTCGCGTGTTTTTTTCACCACGCGAGGCTACGGGCGCGTCGAGCGCCCGGCATTCCCTGCGCCCTCTGATCGGGCGAAAGGCAAAAGATACAAGCACAACTCGGGCGCATCGCGCCGCGGGAACGCAGAGTCTTATCCAGCGTTCCTCCGGGCCGGCCTTTGGCAGGCCAGATGATCGGCTTTTGCAAGTCGAATGGGGTTGGAGGACCTGCCGAAATTGGCTAGTAATTCCCCGCTGAAGCATTCGAGGATCGGGAATGACCTATTGTTGCGGAGTGCTGGTGCGGGACGGGCTGGTCATGATCGCGGACACCCGCACCAATGCCGGTCTCGACAATGTCTCGACCTTTCGCAAACTCCATATCTTCGCAAAGCCGGGCGAGCGCATCATGGCGATCGCGAGCGCCGGAAATCTCGCGATCAGCCAGTCGGTGCTGTCGACCCTGACCGAAGGGCTTGAAGACCCGCATACCGGCGAACTCGAGACCCTGCTCAACGCGCCGACCATGTTCCAGGCAGCGCAGCGCATCGGCCGGGCGATCCGGAGCGTCCACGCCACCGAAGGCCTCGCGCTGCAATCGGAAGACATCAATTTCGACGTGTCGTTCCTGTTCGGCGGCCAGATCAAGGGCTCGCGGATGCGGCTGTTCATGGTCTACCCGGCCGGCAATTTCATCGAATGCACCACCGACACGCCTTATTTGCAGATCGGCGAGCACAAATACGGCAAGCCGGTGCTCGACCGCGCGATGCATTACGATGTCGAACTGTATGAAGCGCTCAAGACCAGCCTGATCTCGATGGATTCAACGATGCGTTCCAATCTCGGCGTCGGCCTGCCGATCGACGTGCTGGTGGTGCGCTCCGACGTCTGCGAGGCCGATCTCAACCACCGCATCGAGGCCGGCGAGCCGTATTTTCACGATCTGCGCTCGCGCTGGTCGGCCGCATTGCGCGCGGCGCATCAGAATATTCCAAGGCCACCCTACAAGACCGAAATTGAAGCAAAAACATAACAAGGCGGGAGCAAATGACCGAGGTAAAAAACAAGATCGCGTTGGTGACCGGCGCCGGCACCGGCGTCGGACGCGCGGCGTCGCTGGCGCTGATGGCGGCGGGCTTCACGGTGGTGCTCGCCGGGCGGCGGATCGAAATGCTGGAAGAGACCAGCAAGCTCGGCGAAAATGTCGGCAAGAGCCTTGCCGTTTCCGCCGACATGGCCGATCCCGGCTCGATTGCCGCCCTGTTCTCCAGGGTGATGGACGTCTACGGCCGGCTCGATGTTCTCTTCAACAACGCCGGTATGGGCGCGCCGCCGCTGCCGTTCGAGGATTTGAGCCTCGCACAATGGCAGGCGGTGGTAGCAACCAATCTCACGGCGCCGTTTTTGTGCACGCAGCACGCATTCCGGATCATGAAGGACCAGACCCCGCGCGGTGGCCGCATCATCAACAACGGCTCGATCTCCGCGCACGCGCCGCGGCCGTTCTCCGCGCCCTATACGTCCACCAAACACGCCATCACCGGCTTGACCAAGGCGAGCAACCTCGATGGCCGCGCCTACGACATCGCGGTCGGACAGATCGACATCGGCAACGCGGCGACCCCGATGACGGATCGCATGGTCGAAGGTGTGTTGCAGCCGGACGGCCGCAAGATTCCGGAACCGCGCATGGACGCCAAGGCGGTGGGCGACGCCGTCGCCTACATGGCAAGCCTGCCGCTCGACGCCAATGTGCTGTTCATGACGGTGATGGCCAGCAAGATGCCGTTTGTGGGACGGGGTTGAGGAATCCACGTCACGCGAACATGCGATGGCCCTATTCCAGCTTCTCCACGCTGCTCAGCGCCGGGAACAGCTTCATCCACAACAGCGCGATCGCGATCGTGCCGACACCGCCGAGCACGGCAGCCGGCATCGCGCCGAACAAGGCCGCGGTCACGCCGCTTTCGAACTGCCGAGCTGGTTGGAAGCGTTGATGAACAGGAAGTTGACGGCGCCGACGCGGCCCCGCATCGCATCCGGCGTCGCCAGCTGCACCAGCGAAAACCGGATCACCACACTGATGGTATCGGCCGCGCCCAACGTCGCCAGCGCCAGCACCGACAGCCACATCCAGTGCGAAAGCGCGAACACGACCGTCGCCGCACCGAAGACGGTGACGGCCTGAAACATCCGCATGCCGACGCGGCGCCTGATGGTATGTCGGGCGAGAAACGCCGTCATCAGCAAGGCGCCGACCGCGGGCGCGGCGCGCAGGATGCCGAGCCCGAGCGGGCCGGCGTTGAGGATATCGCGGGCATAGATCGGGAGCAGCGCCGTGACGCCGCCGAGCAGGACGGCGAACAAATCGAGCGAGATCGTCCCGAGGATCGCGGGATTGTTGCGGACGAACCTGACCCCGGCGAACAGATCGCTCGGCGTCGCCGAATCCCTGATGGCGACCGGTTGCGTCAGGCTGATGCCGCCGGTCAGGATCGCCCCCAACAGCCAGAACATGGCCATGATGCCATAGGGCATGCTGGGCGTGAGCGCATAGGCGAGACCGCCGAGCGCCGGACCGGTGATGGTGGCTACTTGGGCTGCACCGCTCGAGATCGCGGTCGCGCGCTGCAGCGAACCCAGCGGCGTGATCAGCGGCAAGAGGGCGGCCGTCGTCGGGCTCTCGAAGGCCCCGGCCGTTCCCAGCACGAAAGACGCAACAAAAATATGCGTTACCGTGAGAGAGCCCGAATGGGCGCCCCAGGCCAGGAACAAGGCTGTCAGCGCTTCGGCCAACTGGCAAAGTTGCACGACGCGCCTGCGCTCGTAGCGATCGGCGGCGCTGCCGGCGACGAACAGAAACAGCGCGGTCGGCAGAAATTGCACCAGGCCGACCATGCCGAGATCGAAGGCGCTGCCGGTCAGCTCATAGACCTGCCAGCCGATCGCGACCGCCCCGATCTGGCTGGAGAAGCGCGAAAGGCTGCGCGACAGCAGAAATAGCAGAAATA